>CBKWHA010000004.1:0-60324 GCA_966674115.1 uncultured Chitinophagaceae bacterium | reverse complement strand
GCATCCATTGGTACAAACTATCATTATTGTAGGTAGTATCCCAGCTATTGTGATTGGCATCAGGATAGAGCGTGAACTTTACCGATGGATTGTACCGCTTTGCGGCCATCACCATCTCTTCACTGGCTGCCGGCGGCACCACATCATCCTTTGCCCCATGAAAACACCAGATAGGCATGTTGCGGAGTCTCCAGGCTTCTGTGCTATCACCCCCTCCACAAATGGGAGCAATAGCAGCAAACTCTTCAGGATGCTTGATGGCCAATGCCCAGGTGCCATATCCACCCATACTTAGACCTGTAAGATATATTCTTTGGTTATCTACCCTTTGCGTTTGCTTGATATGTTGCAACAGTTTATACAAAGTTTCCGGCTCCCATCCATAAGGCAGTTGCGCCTGTGGAGAAACAACTATAAAAGGAAACTTCTTTCCTTGTTCAATCAATTTAGGTGGCCCATGCACTTTTACCTTTTGCAGGTCTTCACCGCCCTCACCAGCGCCATGCAAAAAGATCAGCAATGGCCAGCGCTTTGCAGTATCCTGAACATAACCATCTGGGAGAGATAACAGGTAATGCGTTTCCTGTATAAATTTCTGTGCGGTCTGCTGTGCTTGTAACGAAAAAAAACAAAGGCTAAATAAGATGGTCACAGAAATAAAGCGTAAGCTCCGTGTCATTCCCATGTTAGAAAATTGTTGAGGTAAGTTAAGAAAATGCCTTCTTCCGGGTACGATTTTTTATAATTCTCAGGATATACTTACAATTGCTAAATGTTTATTTAACCAAAAGAACGAAACATGGAAGACAGGGGAATAAAAAAGGTTATTATAGTAGGCGGTGGATTTGCAGGCATCAATTTGATCAAGCAGTTGTCAAAGCACAAGCGTTTTCACATAACCCTTGTAGATATCAATAACTACCACTTCTTCCCTCCCCTGCTCTACCAGGTGGCAACAGCCTTTATTGAACCCTCTAACATTAGCTACCCCTTCCGGCGGATGTTTCAGGAAAAAACCAACCTCCGCTTCCACATGGGCAAACTGCTCAAGGTAAATCCGGAACAAAATACCATCCAAACCGACTATTGCACGCTTGAATACGACTACCTGGTATTAGGACTGGGCACAGAAAGCAACTTCTTTGGCATGGCCAATGTAGAAGAACGTTCCCTGCCTATGAAAACTATTGACGATGCCCTCAACCTGCGCAACCACTTGCTGCTCAACATGGAAAAGGCAGTGCGAACTGATGACATCAGGGAAAAGGAAAAGCACCTCAACATCGTCATTGCCGGAGGTGGCCCTACTGGCGTGGAACTAGCAGGCATGCTGGCCGAACTAGGACAGAACATTGCTGCAAAAGAATATCCGGAGATCAAAGACCTGAGGTCGCATTTGTACCTGATTGATGCCGGCCCGGTATTGCTTGGCCCCATGAGTAAAAAATCACAGGAAGAGGCCACTAAGGTTTTAAAAAAACTAGGCGTACATATCGTCCTCAATACAGCAGTAAAGGACTATGTTGATGGCAAAGTGTTGTTGTCTAATGGTAAATCAATTGATAGTACGGTTTTGATCTGGGCCTCCGGTGTGATCGGGCGCGAAGTACCTGGCCTGCCAAAAGAGGTAATTGCCCGCGGCAGAAGGATCATGGTTGACGAGCACAATAAAGTCAAGGGCTCCCATAATATTTTTGCCTTAGGTGATATCGCATTGCAGACACATGACGAAAGATACCCGAACGGCCATCCCCAACTGGCCCAGGTTGCCATTCAGGGAGGAGAACTTCTGGCAGATAACCTAAAAAGACTGCTGGATAACAAGTCCTTAAAGCCCTTTGTTTACAACGACAAAGGCAGCATGGCCATTATTGCGAAATACAAAGCAGTGGCAGACCTGCCCAAGCTTTTCTTTAAGGGGCTTATTGCCTGGTTCGTATGGCTGTTCATTCACCTCATACCCCTTGTTGGATTCAGGAACAAGGTCAAACTGGCCTTTAGCTGGTTTTGGTCCTTTATCACCAACGATCCAACACTTAGACTAATTATCAGGCCCAGGGAGCAGGATAAGAATTGTTAGTGGGTGCAACCACTTGGGCCAACCGTGCAAAGCGTCCACTTCTTTCAAAATGGGAGTCAAAGATCACGTTATCTATAAAATTGAGCCCATCTTCACAAACAAATCTTACTGCCCAAGCTCTTGAATAATGCCTATATTTTCATTAAATTTATAGAAGCTAATCAGTGAGATATCCGGTATCAGCACGCTATTTTATTACAATCGAACATGAAACAAATGCTGCTGCACATCTTAATCATACCTTTTGTCTTTTACATACTTGCATGCGGACTAATATTTGTCATTCAGGAAAGATTGATCTTCTTCCCGGAAAAACTAGCCAGGGACTTTAAATTTCCTTTTAACCAGAAATTCGAGGAAATCAATATCAAAACAGAAGACCAAAAATTACTGCACGGACTTTTGTTTACATCAGACAGTTCAAAAGGACTTATTTTTTATCTGCACGGCAATTCGGGCTCCCTGCATTCATGGGGCGATGTAGCAAAAACCTATACTGACCTCAACCATGACATTTTTATTCTAGATTACCGGGGCTTTGGCAAAAGTGAGGGTTCAATCAGCAGTCAAAACCAATTGTACCAGGACCTGCAAACTGTATATAACGAACTGAAAAAGAGATATGCTGAAGATCAGATCACTATTTTGGGATATTCCATAGGAACAGGACTTGCCACCAGGCTAGCAGCTACCAACAATCCCAAATTATTGATTCTACAGGCACCTTATTATAGCCTGACAGATATGATGAGGCATTATTATCCAATCCTTCCAACCCTCATATTAAAATATAAATTCGAAACCAACGAATACGTCAAAAATTGCAAAATGCCGATAGCTATCTTTCATGGTAATCAGGATGAAGTAATTCCCTACTCCTCCTCTGTCAAACTGAAAGAATGCATAAAAAATACAGACACACTAATTACATTATACGGTCAAGGACATAATGGAATGACCGATAATCCCGAATACAAAGAGAGTATTAAGATGCTCCTGAACCAACCTTAATCACCTTCATCCCATAATGCTTTGGATGAATCGTCATTTCATCTCCCTCAATACAACTAATCTTCAGCAGCAGCATCCATGGTCCCTTTTTAGCAGGCAGGTCTAATGAAAGCTCACATTGCTTTCCAGATTCTCCCATATGGTATACCTCGGATTCCACACTTTCCACGCAAAGGCCATTATCCTTGGTAGCATCACCCTGCACTGCTATGGCTTCAAAAAAATAATCACTAACAATGTTGTTATGTTGCTTTATCCCTCCTTTCTCTATTGGTATCACTATACGAAGCGAATGATCAGTTACTTCTACTTTGTAAGGGCTCACCAGCAATTTATTCAATGGAAAGTCGGGTTGTAGCTCCATCCCTTCTAAAAAAGTAAAGTCAACTTTTCCATTCTGGTTAATTGCCTTCCTCAACGCACCAATCACACGAACTGTAAGCCGACCCGTCTGAAGTCCTCTCAGGTAAGGCTGCAATTTATCCACAACTCTTTTAGCCGCAGGACCAGCCACCTTCGATGCTTCTGCATTGCGGGCCAAAACAGCATTAACCGGTGCCGGCTTCACGCTCCCCCTCTTGCGCCTCCAAAACGTCCCCTCCTTGGTAGTCACCAAAATATACACCGCATCATTCGGATGTGGCGGTATGTTTTTCATGCTCATTTGTTTACTTTTTGCCATAAGATCAGTTTAGTATATTTTTCTTGTAAAGCCATTATGATCATAAAAGATATGCACACACGCTTCTCTATTGTTGTCGCCATAATTCTTTACATTGCAAAGACATTCTCAACCAATCCAACTATTCAGCTAAATTCAATTCTTTCAATGTATATAGTTAATTTACAGTAAAGTTACGCCAACGCCTCTAACACCCTTCCTGCACCCGCCTATTCATTACTAATTACTCATTACTCATCCTCATCATTCTCAAACTTTTCCACACCCCACAAACCCGCATACGCACACTTATCCACATGGCTAAATCCTAAAGCAAATCCTGTCTAACTTTGACTTATGTCATTTCTCCGCGATAAACTCCTGCAAAAATTTACCGAAGAATACAACCGTCTCAATGAGCAACAGCGCAAAGCCGTTGACCAGATCGAAGGTCCTGTGATGGTGATTGCAGGTCCCGGAACCGGCAAAACACAGATCCTGAGCGCCCGCATTGGCAAGATCTTACTGAGTGACGCCCTGATAGAGCCGTCTAATATTCTTTGTCTTACATATACAGATGCCGGAGTGGTAGCCATGCGGAAGCGCCTGGCTCAGTTCGTTGGTCCTGATGCCTATAAAGTAGCCATCTATACTTTCCACGCCTTTTGCAATGATGTGATTCAGGACAACCTATCGCTTTTTGAGAAGACAGCCCTCGATCCCATCTCCGATCTGGAGCGCATCGAGCTGATGAAAGAACTCATTGATTCTTTTCCCAAAGATCACCCGCTGAAGCGTTACCGTGGCGATGTGTACTTCGAGATCAAATCGCTGCAGTCCCTCTTCAGCATGATGAAACGCGAGGGCTGGACCGCCGACTATATCTGTAAAAAAATAGACGAATACCTGAACGACCTGCCCCTGCGGGATGAATACATCTGCAAGCGGGCAACAAAAGATTTTAAGAAAGGAGATGTGCGCTTAGACAAGATCGAGGAACAGAGGGAAAAGATGGAAAAGCTGAGGGCCGCCTGTAACGAGTTCAATAGGTTCCAGGAAATGATGCGCCAGCGCAACCGTTACGATTTCGACGATATGATCAATTGGGTGATCGAAGCCTTCAATGAGAACGAAGCTCTGTTGCGCAACTACCAGGAACAATTCCAATACATTCTGGTAGATGAATACCAGGACACCAGCGGTTCGCAGAACAAGATCGTGGAGCTCCTGATCAACTTCTGGGATAAACCTAATGTGTTCGTAGTAGGTGACGACGACCAGAGTATCTACCGATTCCAGGGTGCCAACGTCGAGAACATGTTGCAGTTTGCTAAGAGCTACGAGAAGGATCTGCTGACAGTTGTACTTACTAACAACTACCGCTCCACGCAACCCATTCTTGATATCTCCAAAGCCCTGATCGACCGCAACGACGAACGGCTGGTCAGGCAAATTGAGGGCTTGAGTAAGGAGCTGTTGTGCAGTCATGATGGCTTAAAAAACCTGATCCACGCTCCAAATATTCACGAATATGAGACGCAGCGCGATGAAATGATCAACATCACCCTGCAGATCGAAAAACTAATGGCACAGGGCGTTCCGGGTAACGCCATTGGCATTATTTACAGGGAAAACAAATATGGTGAAGAACTTGCCAACTACCTACGCCTGAAAGGACTTCCTTTTTTCAGCAAGCGCAACCTCAATATCATTGATCAACCCTTTATCCAGCAATTATTGCTGGTATTAAATTACCTGCGGGCCGAACACGACCTGCCTTACAGTGGCGATGAAATGTTGTTCGAGATCCTGCACTTCGAATGGTTCGGCATCCCTGCCATTGAGATTGCCAAGGCCAGTATGGAAGTGGCCGGAACAAGACAAGGAGGCAAAAGCACTTCACTGCGGCAGTTCCTGAACGACAAGATCAATCAACCTCCCGTTGACCTGTTTTCTCAACCTATATTGCCTGCTATCAAAGAGGCTGTAACCATTCTGGAAGGCCTGATTTCAGCCTTAAGCAATAACACACTGCAATGCCTGGTAGAAAAAGTGGTACGGGAAGGAGGTTTCCTGTCACACATCATGCACAGCCCTGAAAAATCATGGCTCATGCAACTGCTTACCGGCTTTTACGACCATGTGAAAGACGAAACCCGGCGCACACCTTCACTAAAGCTGGAAGAGTTCATGAACCGCCTCGACCTGATGCAAAAAGAGGGGTTAATTCTGCCGCTGGTGCAGGTAGCCGGCAACGATAAGGGCGTCAACCTCATGACGGCACACGGATCAAAAGGCCTGGAATTCGAATATGTCTTCTTTACCGGCTGCACTTCCAGTTGCTGGGAAAAGAAGAGAAAACCATTCAGCGGCTTTAGTTTTCCGGACACCTTGTTCAGTACACAAAACAAGCAAAACGATACCGAAGAACTTCGCCGCCTGTTTTATGTGGCACTTACCCGTGCCAAAAAGCATTTATACATCTCTTATCCTAACTATACTCCTGATGGAAAACAATTGGAGCCCTCGATGTTCATTGCCGAAATATTCGAGCACCACATCCTGCCAACCGAAAAGATATTCCTGGATGCGGATGTTATCACCGAATTCAGTGTGTTACAGTTCAAAGACAACACAGCACCCGAAGTGGCACACTTGGAAGATGAATGGGAAGAGCGCATGGTGCAAAACTTTGTCATGAGTGTTTCTGCCCTGAGCAGTTATCTCAAATGCCCTCTTGGCTTTTATTTTCAAAACATCGTTCGCATACCTTCACCCAAAAACGAAGCTGCAGAATTTGGTTCCGCCGTGCACTATGCATTGGAACAGTTGTTTCGTAAAATGCAGGCAACAGAGCGATTCCCTTCTGCCGATGAATTTATATCGGACTTTACCTGGTATATGCGCCGCCATCGCGAAAGCTTTACCAAAGAAGAGTTTGCGCGTCGCCTGGAATATGGTCAGCAGATATTGTTAGCATATTACCACAACTACATCCATAGCTGGAATAAGATCGCCTCTATCGAGAGGCGCATCAACAACGTCATGCTGGATGAAATCCGTCTGAAGGGTGTGCTTGATAAAATAGAATTCAGAGGAAAGGACGCCACCATTGTTGACTACAAGACCGGCGACCCTGAAAAATGCAAAGAGAAACTAGCCTCACCCAATGAAAAAGATCCCAATGGCGGCGACTACTGGCGTCAGGCCGTCTTCTATAAACTGCTGGTAGATAACCTTACCGGGAAGGAATGGAATGTGACTGCCATAGAGTTTGATTTCGTAGAGCCTGACAAAAAGAAACAATACCGCAAAGAGAAAGTACTGGTTACTGACGCCGATACCACCACTGTAAAAGGACAGATCAAAACGGTTTGGAACAAAGTGCAAAATCGCGACTTCTATACGGGTTGTGGCAAGGAAGACTGTCACTGGTGCAACTTTGTCAAAACCAACAAAATGGCCATCGCCTTACACGAACTCAAAGATGATGAACCGGAGCGCAGCTTCAGAAGAATGGCTATGAGTACTGTCTGAACAATCAGAACGTATTCTTAATAAATCCTTATAATCGCTCTCAATCCTGCAAATCTGTGGTTTATCCAACAAATCCCTGGTTAAATCCGCAGTTTTGGGTTTATGTTTGCGCCTACTCATGAAAAAGAAGTTTCTTTTTACAGTTTTAATCCTGTTCGTTCTGATTATCAGCATCTTCTGTGCTCCTGGTTGCGCCAATATCATCCCGCCCTCCGGAGGGCCAAGAGATTCTCTTCCTCCTGCATTGGTGAGCGCTACGCCAAAAGACTCTACGGTCAACTTTAAAGCCAACCGCATTACGCTAACCTTTAATGAGTTCATTGACCTGAAGGATGTACAGAACAACCTGTTGTTCACACCTACTTTTGAGAACGTCCCCGTTATTGAAGCTCGTCTGCGCACGCTCAATATCAGGTTGCGGGACACTTTAGAACCCAATACAACTTATACCTTCAATTTCGGAAACGCCATACAGGACATTAACGAAAGCAATCCGCTGAGAAACTTCGTATACACCTTCTCAACCGGGCCTGTGCTGGACTCTCTTGAATTAAGAGGAAGGGTGATCCTGGCAGAAACAGGCAAAACCGACTCTACTTTAATTGTGGTACTGCATAAAAGCCTGGATGATTCAGCCGTTGTAAAACAGCGCCCTCGTTACGTAGCTCGTTTGGATAGTGCGGGTAATTTCCGCTTCCGGAGTTTGCCCAGGGATACGTTTGCTATTTATGCTATAGGTGATGCAGGCCTTAGCCGCCGCTATACCAGCCCTACCCAAACCTTCGCCTTTGCAAATGCACCGGCAGTATCAGGAACAGACTCCCTATATACCATGCTGGCGTATAAAGAAGAGGAAGAAGAGAAGAAAACAGGAACAGCGGTAGCAACACGAGGTGGAGGTGGACCTGCCGAGAAACGGCTTCGATTTACCTCAAATTTGGAAGGTAATCAGCAGGATCTTCTAAAAGATCTAACCCTAACATTCGAACGCCCCCTACGCTCTTTTGATTCTACTAAGATGCGTTTAACCACCGACAGCACATTTACACCAGTGCCCCAATACAGGCTGGAACTAGATACTACCCAAACCGTCCTGCGCTTACAAACACAATGGCAGGAGAATACCACTTATAACTTTATAATGCAAAAAGACTTTGCCGAAGACACATTGGGAAGGAAACTGTTAAAAGACGACACCCTTTCCTTCACCACCCGCAAACGGGCCGACTATGGTAACCTCCGCATCCGCATCCGCAATGTGGATACAGCTACCAACCCGGTATTGCAGTTTGTACAAAGCGACAAAGTAGTATTTTCAACATCTGTAAAATCAGGCTTATTCACCCAAACCCTGTTCATTCCAGGTGATTATAACTTAAGAATACTTTTCGATACCAATAACAATGGCAAATGGGATCCCGGCCAGTTTTTCGGCCCCGATAAAAGGCAACCTGAAGTAGCCCGGCCTATTGAAAGAAAAGTGACCGTAAAACCTAATTGGGACAATGAACTGGAAATTACAGCGCCTAAGCCTAACAACACCCCCGGCCCCTAAAAGGGAGGTATAATTTGGCTATTTTAACAAGGCAAACCGCCTCAAAAAAAGTAAATTTGCACACTTATGCAATTCTCCAGTGCTTTGTTAGAAACGGCTGTTAATGAGTTCGCCAAACTGCCCGGAATAGGTAAAAAAACAGCCTTAAGAATGGTGCTTCACCTGCTCAAACAGGAGGCATCCGACGTACAGCATTTTAGCGATGTGGTTGCTAAAATGCGTACCGAGATCAGGTTCTGCCAGCGCTGCCACAACGTAGCAGACGCTGACATCTGTTCTATTTGTGCCAATTCAATGCGTAAACAGGAGATCATCTGTGTGGTAGAAAACATCCGCGATGTCATTGCCCTGGAAAGCACCCAGCAATACAGCGGCACCTACCATGTGCTTGGTGGCGTGATTTCTCCGCTGGACGGTATCGGTCCTTCCCAGTTGAACATCGATACCCTTGTGCACCGCACACAGAAAGAGGGCACCGGCGAGGTGATCTTTGCCCTTAGCCCTACAATTCAAGGCGATACAACTATTTACTATATCCAAAAGAAACTGCCAGCCAATATCAAGGTGACCACGATTGCCCGCGGTATTGCTTTTGGTGGCGAACTGGAATATGCCGATGAAATGACCCTGGCCCGCAGCTTACAAAACAGGTTGCCCGTGGATAGCTATGTCGCCAGTAAATAATTCATTTTAATTATATCAATCAGTAGTTTATTTTTGCGGCACTTTAGGCGGATTTGTTTATTGTTCGGCCGGTAAACAGAACTAATAAACGTTAGAAACTTTCTCTTTTGGTTTCCTTTCGTTTATTAGGTCAGTTTCAACATCTTCAGGCAACCCCGCCACTTAAAACAATATAACCATGGCAAACATTCAAGATATCCTCAAGGAACGCATCCTGGTAATAGACGGTGCAATGGGTACTATGATCCAGCGGCACAAACTGACAGAAGCTGATTACCGGGGCGAGCGCTTCAAAGACTGGCCATCCGACTTAAAAGGCAACAACGACCTTCTATGCCTTACACAACCAGAAATTATCAAAGGCATTCACAAGGAATACCTTGTTGCCGGCGCCGACATTATCGAGACCAACACTTTCAACTCCCAACGCGTTTCCCTGGCCGATTATGGTATGGAAGCACTGGCTTACGAGATCAATGTAGCCGCCGCTAGAATTGCCAAGGCTGCAGTTGAAGAGTTCAGTAATCGTTTTGTTGCTGGTGCTATTGGCCCTATGAACAAAACCCTTTCCCTTTCACCGGATGTAAATAATCCTGGATACCGGGCACTAACCTTCGATGAAGCCATGGAAGCCTATTATGAGCAAGTGAAGGGACTTGTAGACGGAGGCGTAGACCTATTACTGATTGAAACCATCTTTGACACGCTCAATGCCAAAGCCGCCATTTTTGCTATAAAAAAATACTTCCGTGATGCAGGCAAAGAGCCCCTGCCTATTTTGATCAGCGGAACCATTACAGACGCATCAGGCCGCACATTAAGTGGACAGACACTGGAAGCTTTTTATACCTCCGTGATGCACGCCAAGCCTTTAAGTATTGGCCTCAACTGTGCCCTGGGTGCTAAAGAAATGCGTCCGCACATTGAAGAGCTGAGCCAGATCGCCGCCTGTTTCACCTCTGCTTATCCCAATGCAGGTTTACCCAATGCCATGGGAGAATATGATGAGGCCCCTGAAGAGACTGGTCACTTTATTGAAGAATGGGCCAAAGAAGGCTTTGTAAACATTGTAGGAGGCTGTTGTGGTACAACACCTGATCATATTCGTCATATTGCAGAACATGTAAAGGAGATCAAGCCAAGACAATTGCCAGTGGTAGAAGCTTCCTTTGAAAACACAGAAGCCTAGTTCAATAGCAATGTTCTGAATTAATCATTAATAATCCTTGTTACACTTTGTGCTTAGGCCTTAGTGGTTCAAACAAATCATATGTCACAAACTGTTATCAAACCATACTTACGCCTTTCTGGTCTTGAACCTTTGGTTGTCCGTCCTGAATCCAATTTCGTAAACGTGGGCGAACGTACCAATGTAACCGGTTCTAAAAAGTTTGCCCGCCTCATTCGTGAAAACAAGTACGAAGAGGCCCTGAGCGTAGCACGCCAGCAGGTAGAGAACGGCGCCCAGATATTGGACGTAAATATGGACGATGCCCTGCTCGATGGAGTAAAGGCCATGACAACTTACATTAACCTGCTGCAAAGCGAACCGGATATAGCCAAGATCCCTATCATGATCGACTCTTCAAAATTCGAGATCATTGAAGCCGGATTGAAGTGTGTGCAGGGTAAGTGTGTGGTAAACTCTATCTCATTAAAAGAAGGTGAAGAAAAGTTTATCGAACACGCCATTATCTGCCAGGCATATGGTGCTTCAGTGGTAGTAATGGCATTCGACGAGAACGGTCAGGCCGATACACTGGAGAAAAGAGTAAGCATCTGCGAACGGGCCTATAAGATACTGACAGAAAAAGTAGGCTTTGAACCACAGGATATTATATTCGATCCCAACATCTTTGCGGTGGCCACGGGTATTGAAGAACACAATAATTACGCTATTGATTTTATTGAAGCCACACGCATCATCAAACAGAAGATGCCGCTCACCAAGATAAGCGGAGGTGTCAGCAACGTATCATTCTCTTTCCGTGGCAACGATCATGTGCGCGAAGCCATTCACTCAGTATTTCTGTACCATGCCATCAAAGCTGGTATGGATATGGGTATCGTAAACGCTGGTCAATTGGTGGTTTATGATGAAATTGAACCGCAGTTAAGAGAATTGTGTGAAGATGTGATCCTCAACCGCCGCCCTGATGCCACTGAACGCCTGGTAACTTTTGCAGAAACAGTAAAAGCCAAGGGCAAGGAAGAAAAGAAAGACGATGCCTGGCGCAATAATCCTGTAGAAGAACGCCTGAAGCATGCATTAGTAAACGGTATTACCGACTTTATTGAAGCTGATACAGAAGAAGCCCGTCAGAAATATCCAAGGCCACTTGAGGTGATTGAAGGTCCGCTGATGGCCGGAATGAATGTAGTGGGCGACCTGTTTGGTGCAGGTAAAATGTTTTTGCCACAGGTAGTGAAAAGTGCTCGGGTAATGAAGAAATCCGTAGCGTACCTGACTCCTTTTATTGAAGAAGAAAAGAAAAACAATCCGCAGGCTTTACAAAGCTCTGTGGCAAAGGTGTTATTGGCCACTGTAAAAGGCGATGTACACGACATCGGTAAAAACATTGTTGGCGTAGTACTGGCTTGTAATGGCTATGATATCATCGACCTGGGCGTAATGGTTCCGGCTGACAAGATACTGGATACAGCCGAAAAAGAAAAAGTGGACATTATCGGTCTTAGTGGCTTGATTACACCATCTCTGGACGAAATGGTACACGTTGCCCGTGAAATGAAGCGGCGCAATATGAAGCAGCCTTTACTAATTGGCGGCGCTACAACTTCTCGTATGCATACGGCTGTAAAAATTGCACCGGAATACGACAATGGCGTGATGCATGTACTGGATGCCTCCCGTAGTGTAACTGTAGCGGGCAACTTGCTGAATGCAGATCAAAAGCCGGTGGTACTGAAGCAAATAGAAAAGGAATACAGTGAACTGCGCACTCAATTTTTAAACAAGCAAAAACATAAGTCACTGATTCCCTACGAAGAAGCAGTGACCATCAAAGAATATTTTGACTGGAAGTCTTACCAGCCCGTAAAGCCTGCCGTTGATGGCGTTAAAGTATTCCACAACTTTGACCTCGGCACTATTGCCCGCTTTATCGACTGGGGCCCCTTCTTTATTGGCTGGGAAATGCCCGGCCGCTTCCCGGAAGTATTAAGTGATAAGATATTTGGTGTGGAAGCAACACGCTTGTATAATGATGCGCAAAAACTGGTAGAAAAGATCGTTGCGGGAAAATGGTTTACTGCCAATGGCGTGATCGGCTTCTGGCCGGCACAAAGCAACAACCGCGATACAGTAATCCTTCAAACAGAAAAAGGCGAGGTTAGATTGGAATCCCTGCGTCAGCAATTAAAGAAAGCTGTTGGCCAGCCGAACTTTTCTTTGGCAGATTTCGTCAGTCCCAACCAGACAGATTACATGGGAGCCTTTGCTGTTACCATTCATGGGGCACAGGATTGGGTGAAGAAATTTGCAGACGAGCATGACGAGTACAACAAGATCATGGTGCAGATCCTTGCAGACCGTTTTGTGGAAGCTTTTGCTGAGTGCCTGCACCAGCAGGTCAGAAAAGAATACTGGGGCTATGAAAAAGAGGAAAACCTTAGCAACGAGCAACTGATACGTGAAGAATACAAAGGCATCCGTCCGGCACCCGGTTATCCTGCCTGTCCTGATCATACGGAAAAGATCAAGCTATTCTCTTTACTGAATGCCACCGAAAATGTAGGCATTGAACTGACAGAGAGCCTGGCCATGAATCCTCCCGCTTCAGTTTGCGGCTGGTATTTTGCCCATCCGCAAAGTCATTACTTTGGTTTAGGCAAAATCCAGAGAGACCAGTTGGAGGACTATGCACAACGTAAAGGCATGAGCCTCGATGAAGCAGAAAAGTGGCTACGACCGGTATTGGAATAATATTAAGCGCATATAAATAGCCATTTACAAGCCTGCCCCAAGGGAATATATAAACTGTTCAGCATTGAGTGCGGGATGGCGCCAGAATTGACCCAGCCTTACAATCACAACGTTATTTAGAGGATTTACATAAATGATCTGGTTAAAAACTCCTTGGGCACTAAAGGTTCCGGTACGGTAACCTACCCGGTAACGGCCCCTCACGTTTCGAACTGAACTTGCATAAGCTGTTTGCTTTTTATAAGAGGCGGCTTCAAGGGAGTCGTCGTAAAAGCGGTAAGTATATCGGCCCCACCATTGGTTTTTATAACCCTTATAAAATTCCATAGTATCCTTATTGGCAACGGCAGCTATGATATTTTCGTTCACCAGTTGCTTACCATCCCACTTGCCACTTTGTAAATACAACTGTCCCAGTTTGGCAAAATCACGGGCTGCAGCATTCAGTCCGGCAAAAGCAATTTCCTGTTTCCGCCTTCTGCTGTCTACATTCCATGTGGCGTTATATTCAGCGCCCAGGGGTTTCCACAATTTTTTTTCCAGGTAGCCGGAAACCTTTTCACCTGTAGCCCTTTCCAGGATCAATGCAAGTAACTGAGTATTTATACTGCGGTATTGGAACTGCTTACCCGGTTCTTGTTCAATACTTAGCCTCAGTGCATGTTTCAAAATATTGTTTCTAAAACCCAACTTAATGGCATCATCTTGCAGGTTATAATATCCTTCTCTGAACTTTATGCCGCTGCGCATATCCATCAGGTGCTGAATGGAAATGTTAGCAAAAGCTGTATCCCTTTTTAGCAATTCAGGCAAGTAATTAGTAACAGGGTCCACCATAGATTTAATTTTTCCCTCATCTACAGCCATGCTGACCAATGTACCAACAAATGATTTAGCAACAGAGAAAGAAGGCAAAAGAGATGCGCGTTTGAAACCATTAAAATAATGCTCGTAAATGATACTGTCATTACGGATCACCAAAAAAGCGGCTGTTCTGGAATCTAAGAGATTAGTATCCAGAAATGTCTTTAAATCACTAAACTCGGGTAAAGCAGTGGCATCTGCAAAATACGATGACGTCTCAGACTTATGAATAACTACAGAAGGCAAGCGCTCATGATCACTGAGCCGGAATTTGCGCACTTTATAGGCACGAAAAACATAACAGGAAGAAAAACTACATAAAAATATAAATGATAAGACCCAGCGCATGACAAAGAAGCCTTTAAATGTCATAACCATTTGCACATAAATCTTACATGCAAATTTGTTACCGGAATACCCTTTAAAGGCTACTTGAAATCTAAGAGTAGAGCTCAGGCATCCAGTATGCCTTTCGCCCGGAGTGCTTCTTTTAGTTGCTGTGGATTTCGAAAATGGATACTTGTAATTCCTAATTCCTCAGCAGCTTTGATATTGCGCAAGCTATCGTCAATGAAAAGGGTTTCTTTAGGTTTTAGGCCATACCGGTTTAACAACACATGATAAAAATCGGGGTGAGGTTTCCGCATTTTTTCTTCCCCACTTACCACTCTCCCATCAAACCAGTGCAGAAATTCATAAAGTTCCAGGGCTATAGGAAAAAGCTCGGCACTCCAGTTGGTCAATGCATACAACTTATACTTCCCCAATTGCTTTAACTGCCTGAAAATCTCCACTGTATCATGTATTGGCCCTCCCAGCATTTCCCTCCATTTACCATAATAAGCCTCAATATATTCTTTCCATTCCGGATGCTTAGCCACCAGTTCTTCAGTCGCTTCCTTGATCGAACGGCCTGCGTCTTGTTGCTCGTTCCAATCCATAGTGCATATATTCTGAAAAAAGTGCTTTTTCTGTTCCTTATCTTCAAACAACTTGTCAAAAACATAGTCTGGGTTCCAGTCTATCAACACATTACCCAGATCAAAAATGATTGCTTTAATGTTTTCCATGGGGGCAAATGTAATTGAGTTTGTGGGTTTACCGCTTTTCAAACAGCCACCAAAACCGCCTTCTTGGTTTTACTTTATAGTTTTGCATGATGTACTTGCGAATATGTTCCATGGCTTCCTGAATGTCATCAGTCAATAACACCAGCGACATGTCTTCTTCAGAAATGGTTCCTTTTTCGGCCATATGATGCATCACTTCAAGTAAAGGCTGATAATATTCTTTACCAAACAAAACAATTGGAAAATTGTGAATGGTTTTTGTTTGTACCAGTGTAAGTGTCTCGAAAAATTCATCCATAGTACCAAAGCCTCCTGGCATAATGATAAAGGCATAAGAATACTTCAGGAGGATAACCTTACGTACAAAAAAGTGTTCAAAAGTTACCCATTGGTGCATGTATTTGTTATGCATCTGTTCAAACGGTAGCTGTATGTTGCAGCCCACAGACATGCCTCCGGCTTCATAGGCACCTCTGTTTGCGGCTTCCATAATACCTGGGCCTCCGCCTGTCATGGTAGTGAAACCATTGGAAGCTATTTGCTTGCCAAATTCACGAGCTGATTGGTAATAATCGTTATCTTCTTTAAAGCGGGCTGATCCAAATACGGTTATACATGGGCCAACAAAATGTAAACAACGAAAAGCAGAAAGGAATTGTTTGAAAACCCTCCAGGCAAATGCCAATTCATAGCTACGGCTTTTAGGACCTTCCAGATAAACATGTTCTTTTGGGGGAATAATAGGATCAGTTTTTTTCATTGGCGTTAACCGGTTTAGGTTTCAAAGTTTAAAGTTCAATGTTTATGTTTCATAGTCCAAATTCTGAACGCTATTTTTCATTCGTTATTCATCATTTTAAATGTCGTATTTTGCCAGGCTATGAAAATTATAAGCTATAATGTCAACGGCCTGAGAGCGGCCATGAAAAAAGGATTTTGTGATTGGTTGAAAACAAACCCTGCTGATATTATTTGCCTTCAAGAAAATAAAGCACAGCAAGATGATATAGATTGTTCTGTCTTTAAAGAACTTGGATATTATGATTACTGGTTTTGTGCGCAAAAGAAAGGCTACAGTGGTGTAACTGTTCTTTCCAGGATCCAACCCGACAATGTAGAATGCGGCACAGGTCACCAGGTAAGCGATGAAGAAGGCAGGGTTGTGCAACTTGATTTCGGCAATCTACGGTTAATCAATGCTTATTTTCCATCAGGTACATCCGGAAATGTTCGGCAGACTTACAAATACCAGTGGCTAGATGAGTTTTATGTCTATGTTCAGCAACTGAGGCAAAAACATCCCAATATCATCCTGTGCGGTGATTATAACATTGCGCATAAGGAAATTGATATTCACGATCCTGTGCGTAATAAGAACACCAGCGGCTTTTTACCAGAAGAACGGTCCTGGATGGACAAATTTTATGGAAGCGGATGGATAGACACCTTCAGGGAGATACATCCGGAACCGAATCGTTATTCCTGGTGGAGCCAACGTTTTCCAAGTGTAAGACTTGCTAATAAGGGATGGCGTATAGATTATATTTCTGTTACAGAACCTTTGAAGCCATTAATAAAAGATGCGGAAATATACCCGGATGTAAAGCACAGTGACCATTGCCCTGTTTATGTGGAGTTGAATGTTTGAACCGGAGTTTAGTAGGATTTAGAAATAATGGTTAATAATGAAATGTATCTTGCAATATGATGGATAAACAAGATAAAGAACCCAACATCATTTACAATGTGACCATAAAGGTCGAACCTACAATTGCAGTGAAGTGGCTGCAGTGGTTACTGGATGAACATATACCGGAAGTAATGTCAACCAATTGTTTCCTGAACTATCAAGTTGTGAAGATTATGGATAGTGATGAAACCGAAGGTCCTACTTATGCCATTCAATACAGGGCTGCAAACAAAGAAAAATATCAAAATTATATTGACAAATTTGCCAATGGCCTTCGGGATAAATCCTTTGCAAAATGGGGCGACCGATTCATAGCTTTCCGCACTATTATGGAGGTTGTGAAGTAATCCTGTGACGCTAAAATGCAGTACAGATAAGGGTTTCAGCCTAATGGCACACCCTTAGTCAACCGGGGTAAAATGAATAATTCCTTCAAAACCCTTGCCAGATAAGGGTTTTAGCGCAAATAAAATATTTTTGATTTTCATGAAAAATATTTTGTCTAATACAAAAACCGTCTAAATTTGTTGCTCTCAACTATTTAAAAAAACTACTATGAACAAAGCTGAATTGATCAACAAGATTGCCGAAGATTCTGGTATAACCAAAACTCAAGCCAACGTAGCTTTAGACTCTTTTGTTGAAGCAGTAACCAAAACCCTGAAAGGCGGTGGAAAAGTAACACTAGTTGGATTCGGAACTTTTTCTGTTTCTAAACGTGCTGCACGTAACGGCCGCAATCCGCAAACCGGTGAAGTAATCAAAATCAAAGCAAGAAAAGTTGCCCGCTTCAAAGCAGGTAAAGAACTTTCTTCTAAACTGTAATGATTGCATGAATGCATTGAAGCTCCGTAGCAATACGGGGCTTTTTTATTCAATAGATTTAAGATATTTGCACAAAATTTAAATTATGGGTAGAGGAGACAAAAAAACCAAAAAAGGAAAAATATTTAAAAGTTCTTTCGGGAAATCAAGACCTGCAAAAACTTCTAAAAAGAACACAGCCGCTGCTCCTGAAAAAAAGGAAGCGTAGTAAGTTTATTGTTTATAGTTTATTGTTTATAGTTGCCTTAACCATAAACAATAAACTATAAACCCATCATGGCGCCAATCGTTCTATTTTCCAGGCCCCATCCTGTTGTAAACTGTATTGGATCCGGTCATGCAGGCGTCCAGGTCGGCCCTGCCAGAACTCTATCATAACAGGCTGCACCCTATAACCACCCCAGTGTGGCGGACGTTTCACCTCCCTTCCACTAAATTCTTCTTTTAATTTTTCATACTGAGCATCCAACCATTCACGGCTTTCCACAACAGAACTTTGAGGTGATGCCCAGGCACCAATACGGCTACCTAACGGCCTTGATTGAAAGTATTCATCACTTGTAGTCTCATCCGCTTTTGATACCAGGCCCAAGATACGCACCTGGCGCTCCAACTCTTGCCAGAAAAACACAAGACTTGCCTTTGGATTTTCTTCCAGTTGCATAGCCTTGAAGCTTTTATAATTGGTGAAGAACAAAAAGCCTTCCTTACTAAAGCCTTTCAGGAGCATCACTCTTGCTGAAGGCACACCATCGGCAGAGGCAGTTGCCAGGATCATGGCATTCGGCTCTGTGATTTCACTTATTAGAGCCTGTTGCCACCATTTTTCAAATTGCATAATAGGGTCTTGCGCAACATCCGATTCATGTAAGCTTTGAGCAGTGTATTCTTGTCGCAGGTCTGCGATTCTTTTATCCATAAAAGCAATTTTAAGATAGGTAAAACAGGGTGCAATTTGCTGTTATATTCAATACGGGTTATTGATTATGATCAGTAATATTAAAAAAGCCCCGGAACAATCATTTGTAACGGGGCTCTTATTAATTTTTTTATTTTGTTCAACTTAGCCTTTCACCAGTGTTCCCACTTTTTCACCCGTTACCACTCTCTTCAGATTACCAGGTGTGTTCATGTCAAAAACTACGATGGGCAACGTATTTTCCATACAAAGCGTGAATGCGGTCATATCCATCACCCTCAGGTTTTTGGAGATAACTTCAGCAAATGTAATATGACCATATTTTGTAGCTGTTGAATCCTTTTCAGGATCGGCAGTGTAAATGCCGTCAACGCGTGTTCCTTTCATGATCACATCTGCTTTTATTTCAATGGCCCGTAATGAACCGGCTGTATCTGTAGTAAAATAAGGATTGCCTGTACCTGCACCGAAAATAACGACCCTTCCTTTTTCCAGGTGCCGGATAGCCCTGCGTCGAATGTATGGTTCGGCTATTTGTTCCATTTTGATCGCGCTTTGTAACCGGGTATACACCCCTATTTTCTCCAGTCCTGCCTGAAGAGCCATCCCGTTGATCACCGTAGCCAACATACCCATATAGTCGCCATGAGCCCTTTCAATGCCGGTCTCAGCCTCGTTCATGCCCCGGTAAATATTGCCACCGCCAATAACGACAGCCACTTGAACGCCTAATTCAACAATGGATTTAATGTCACGTGCATACTGGCTGATTACATTGGCGTCCAGGCCAAAGCTTTTATCACCCATTAAAGACTCTCCGGAAAGTTTTAGCAGAATACGTTTATACTTAGGTAGCATGAAGATTGTTTTTTCGGCTGCAAAGAACGGATTTTTTGGGGAATGTCAGAACCTGGATTTACCAAGATCAATCTCTCATCTTTAACAAGGCAGTTATCGGATAACGATTGTTCCTATAACTCATCATGTCTACCTTAACGGAACCTACCACAATCGGACTTTCAATACGCACCGGTATTTTATTTTCGTCATCTGTCACCCAAACGGTCATTTTTTCTCCACCGCTAAAAATGGTGCCTTCAATCAAAAGAGGTTTGAATTTGATTGCCCTGAACTTGCCGTATTTTGTTTTCACTTCTTCTTTGCCCAGATAACGAACGTACATATTAAACACTTCATCATCCAGGAACATGCTGAATGGGATCTTGTCACCAGCCTTGTATTTGTTGAAGTTGATATTGCGGGCATAATAGATCGCGCTCAACACATCCTGCACACAATCGGGCACTTTAAAAACGCCTTTATTCGTAACGGCAGTATTGGCATTGTGATTAAAAGTAATTGTCTGAAACTTTTTATAGCCACCTTCGTTAATATTACGAATAAACTTCAAGGGTTGCAATGTGGCGGTATCAATGAAGCTTTCATATAGATCCCTCACTTTATAAATCCAGTCATAAGAAGGATTTGTCTTACCTACACCTTTTAAATGATAAACAGGCCTTCCGTTCAGGCGGTCGAGTGCGGCAGAAAAAACAGCAGTTCCAGCATTAACATAGATACCGGCTACAGCATAATAAACTGTATAGTTGATCTGCTCCCCCGCCCTAAATGCATTATTGCGCAGACCGCAAAACTCATCATTTACCGGAGCTTCAGCCTGCATAGACATGCACACAGAACCAATCAAAAAAATAAAAGCATATTTATTAAGCTTCATTCTTCTTTTTAAAGACTTTAATGCCCAAAATTAAGATACTACCTATGATAGCAGGTAACACAAGGTTTAGAAACCAAATAGTTACCGAAGTCAGCCCCACCCCCAGGCTATTTGTTGTGAACAAGCCCATCAAATGTAAGCTGATCTCACCTCTTAGCCCTACCTCTACTAATGAGATGGAAGGAATGACCGCCAGTGCCAGGAATAAAAGACCCAACACATTCCATACAACATACACTGGTACATGCACCCCAAATAAGATAAAAAGCAAGTGATACTGGCTTACAAAAACAAGGTAACGCAAAAATGAAAGAAGTAATAGTTTTATTAAAAGTTGCACGTTAAAAGTGCGTAACGTTTGCACCAGGTATAAGTATCGGGTTTTCTGCAACCATTTTTCTACCAGGTTTCCTATAAATGACGTCTGGAAATATAGGAGTGTTAAGGCCAAAGCGCCAGAAAAAACGCCAAAAAGAATAAACTGATAAAAGACTTCGCTGACAAATTGAGCCTGTAACAACGCTCCCTTAAAAAAAATCAAAGCCATCATACCAGTAAAAACAGTTACCAGCAACTGGCTCCAGCTACCCACAAGTGTTACGGGTATACTTTTTAACCGGCTGCCATCTGGCAGGAACATCATCCGGCCGAAATATTCTCCAACCCTATTGGGGGTGGTCACAGAAAACGATACACCACACAATATGGCTTTAAATGCAGACCAGAAACCCATTCTATAAAAGGAGGCAATGGATAGTTTCCACTTCAAGGCTTCAAGCGCCCAGTTACAGAAAATAAGCACGACAGCCCCCAAAAGATACCACAACCGGTAAGATCGTAAAGCTTGTTTTATATGCAGCCAGGACGCCTGAAGTTGAGGCTGGGCCTTGATTTGCTGGTAAATAGAGAACGACAGCCAAAGGAACAAAACAGGACCTAAAAAATAATTGATGAAGATTTTGATATTTTTGTTCCACTGCATGAAGCAGTAAAAATAACCACCTCCTTGCAAAAGCCGAATAAAATCATATTAGGTATTGACCCCGGAACCCTTGTAATGGGGTATAGCGTTATTGAAATATGCGACAATAACATCTCTGTAACCGACATTGACGTACTGAAGTTGTCTTCCAAAAAAGACAATTACCATCGACTGCAACTCATCCATCAAAAAGTTTGCGAACTGGTAACACGGTTCCGGCCACACGAATTTGCCATTGAATCACCTTTTTTTGGTAAAAATGTGCAGAGTATGATGAAACTAGGAAGAGCGCAGGGTGTGGCTATTGCTGCGGCCATGACAGGCAATATACCAGTAACAGAATACTCGCCTAAAAAAGTAAAGCAATCCATCACAGGAAATGGTAATGCCGATAAAGAGCAGGTATGGCAAATGCTGCAGCGTATTACCTCTATACCTGATAAACCTAAATATTTTGATGCTACAGATGCACTGGCCGTAGCCATCTGTCATTACTTCACTTCTCAAAGACCATATTCAGCAAAAACATCAGTGGCTAAAAGAACATCAAAAAGCGGTTGGAGCAAATTCATCGAAGCCAATCCGGAGAGAGTTGCATAAGAGTTCAAAGTATGGAACACACTTCCAACTGTCAAGGCGACTTTGAACTCTGAAGTTTTATATATCCTGCACAATCTTCTCCTGCACCCTTTTCCATTGTTCGTCTGCTGCCTTTGGTTTGTGTTGGGTAAAATTGAGGTCGTTGGCGCTGTTAATGGGAATGAGGTGAACGTGGGCGTGCGGCACATCCAGACCAATTACTTCAATGCCACAGCGGTTGCAATGAAACGCTTTTTCAATTGCCTTGGCTATAGGGCGGGCAAAAACCAGCAATTCTGACAGGTAATCATCGCTGAGGTCGAACAAGTTATCAACTTCTGTTTTGGGAATGACCAATGTATGACCTTCACGGAGCGGAAAAATATCCAGGAAGGCAAAAAATTTTTCGTTTTCAGCAATCTTATAGCTGGGGATTTGGCCGGCAATGATTTTGGAAAAGATGGTCATAGAAACAATTTGAAAATGAGCAAATTTGAAAACTTGAAAATAAAGTTTCAACTATGGCCATTTTCAAATTTTCAAATTTGCTCATTGTTAATTAAATACTGATCTCTTCTACCTTGAGCTTTAATACACCTGCTGGTACAACAACTTCTGCTATGTCGCCGATTTGCTTACCCAACAGTCCTTTACCAATTGGAGAAGAAACAGAAATTTTTCCGGCTTTCAGGTCGGCTTCCTTTTCGCTGACTATTTTGTAGGTCACTTCCTTTTTTGTGTTCATATTGATCAATCTCACCTTGGTCAGGATGGAGACCTTGCTGGTGTCAACCCTGTTCTCATCCACAATTCGGGCAGTAGCAATCTGGCCTTCAAGCCTGGCAATTTTGGCTTCAAGCAAACCTTGAGCTTCCTTAGCAGCATCATATTCGGCGTTTTCCTTCAGGTCGCCTTTTTCGCGCGCCTCAGCAATGGCCCTCGAAGCAGCCGGCCGTTCAACAGACCTTAAATGTTGCAATTCAGCCCTCATTTGTTCAAGCGTATCCTTAGTAACATACTGAATACTCATACAAACTCCTTTTAAAGTAAAAAATAATTGCCCAGTGCTGCTTCCAGCACCGGAGCACCAATCCCATGTTAAAGTTTTTGAATATACCTAAGTTTTCAGCCTTCCGCTGAACGCACACCTACCGGCTGCGCACCGCCCCGGTCTAAGCTGTTCAGGTACAGTTGAAAAAAATAGCAACGCCTCAGTAAAGGAACTGAAGCGTTGCATAGTAGTGGTGTAAAGATAAATAATATTATCTTTTTATAAAAAAAGCGCGTATGATAAGTTCACATAGGTTTGTTAATACCGGTTTACCGGGTGCTATTTTGTATGATTAGTTTTTGCCATTTGGCTCCGTAGGCAGATGAAACCCGCACTATATAAATTCCTGGCGTCCAGGCAGTAATATTGTCTATTGTGAAAATATTTTCTCCCTGTCTGACATAAAGTTCACGTGCATAAACTGTTTTACCGGCAGCACTCACAATAGTAACTTCCACATTCTGCTGCTTCTCTGACAGGATTGAGATATTCACTTTTTGATATGCAGGGTTAGGATAAACAGATATCTTCAATGGAGTAGGAAGATGCAGCAAAAGAGGTGAGCTTATAATTTCACCAATGTACATGACTGCTCTTATACGATACGATACTTCCCGGCCATCTTTGGGCAATGTTTCATCCGTGTAGGTGTAAGACTTCTGAGCAGAATAGGGGTGATCGTTTTTTAGTACTCCAATGGTTTCAAATGCTTTGCCATCAATGCTCCTTTGCACCTCGTAAAATCTGGTTTTCTCATTTATTTCAGAAGTCCAGCTAAGTGAAGCTTTCCCATCTTTAATCGTCCCTCTCAGGCGTATATCACGGGTACTTAAGACAGTACAGGTAGAATCGTATATAATAGTTACCGTGTCGCTGGCATAAGTCCCACATCCACCTGTCAACTGCTGATTTACAATATATGTACCCGGACCACTCACATAAATAGTGGTGGTATCTGTTTTCCCGATTATAGCACCATCTGGTGTGGACCAGGTGTAAATAGAAGTGGAATAAGGATTAAGTACATTGATTTTACTGATGCCATTTGATACACAAAGAATGGGCGCTTCAGCCGCGGCACTTACAGCCGGGGTCAAAGTAAAGTCAAATGGTCCTACAAAATCCTTCAATGAGGAACTGAAAGAAGTGGAAGTCCTGGTCTTTGCCAATACTCTTCTGAATGGCAAACCACAGGCACTGCCGCCCAACAAGGTAACAGGATCTAATCCCAACCAGGTCAGGTTTACGGAAAACTCCATAAATTCCCCCCCCGTAAAATTGTCAAGCACATTGTTTCCGGCATTAATAAATTTGAAGGGCCCGGCCCAGGTGCCGGCGCTGGATTGCACCCCAGAGTAAAAAGCAATACCTGATTTAGGCATGATCGCAGCATAAACATATTGTGAACTATTAGAAGCGCCATCATAAATAAAGTTTCCCTGGCTATCCTTTGCCCAACTGAAACCAGCCGGCGTGGTATTCAGGGCATTTTTATTTACCCAGACCCGGGCTTCAATAAAGTTAAGACCCGAAGTACCGTATTCGGCTGTAAAAATGATATCCCCCGGCTTTACAACATTGCCCTGGGCGTCAAAAGCCCAGGCTGTATGCCCCTCATCAGGACCATAGTTGATAAATTTTCGGGTGGCCCGATTATAAAAGATATCACTCTGGTACATTTCAAAGTCAAAATAGCGGTCACCGGTTGTTCCTAAAATCGTGACACCTCCAAACAGCCACAGGTCATAGGCGGAAGTAGGCCCTGATCTCCTGACGTGTACATACATATCTTCAATGTCATTTTTATCGGGCACCGACTGTGCTTCTGGGGAACTCCAATTCGCAGGGCTCATGCCGTTTTTACTACCGCTTGCAAAAACGGTAGAATCATCTCCGTGATAATCCCGGATCATTACCCCATCAATGAGCAGGCGCTGGCTCAGCAGGGAATAAGACGGGAAGCGCATGGGGCGGTAAAAAGGCAACTTCCGAAATGCAGGGTCAGCGGCATAGCGGGCAGCTATTGTGGCAGCACCGGTGGTATCGATGATAAAAGTGCCATCCCCCCTGGCAGCAAGAACTCTAAGATCTTCAAACCAATCGTCACTATGGGCCTGGGCAGAATTACAATAATTAGATATCAATTCTGCGTCCGCGCCAAAGTTGGCATTGACAATAGGCAGGATATACTGCGCATGCAGACTCGTATAAAAAAAGAATAAAAGAAAGAATAAAGGCTTTCTCATATAAATGATTTAATAGGATAATAAGATCTAAATCAAATGAAACGAGCTATGAATAATCATTAATCCATAATGTCACATTGCTATAGTGGCTTGGAAGAACAATCATTTATTTAAGTTTATAAGTTATAGTACTAGAGCCGACCAGATGAATGTTGAGCCGTCCTGGCTAACCAAATGGTGCACCTGTAAATGATCAAAGAAACTTTTCATTTTACAGTACATACAAATGATGCTGTTGCTTTAAAGCAGAATCAAAGCAGGGAAAGAAAAAAGCAAGAATTGAGTAAAAAGTAAATGTTTTCATAAGTTATAAATTTGGATTAAAATTATCAACACAATCCATCAAAATCAATAACCTTAAATACTAGTTTATTATGTAGCTAGTATTTTATAATTAAATACGAGTAAACTAATAGTGATGGTAAAAATACGATAGGCATAGTACTATGAATTAGAATGTAAGGGTTAAGGATGTTTGATGACGCTACATTCAAATACTTATTTTCATGGTTTACCGTTTCGTACAACTAGTTTTTGCCACAAGGTGGCATCACCTGATGTAATTCGCACAATATACAACCCTGGTGTCCAGGCATTGCTTCTATTAACAGTAAAAGTATTTATGCCTTGCTTTACCAAATAGTTTTGCTGGTAAACAACATAACCAGCTGTGTTAACCAATGAAAGCTCTACTTTCTGCTCTTTTCCTGAAAAGACAGAAACCTGAAAGTTTTGGTGCACAGGATTAGGATAAATGGATAAATTCATAAGCGAAAAAAGCGGAAGTGAAACTGACGTACTGGTAAATTCTCCATTATGCATTATTGCCTTTATGCGATAAGACACATCCCGAGCTCCATGCGGCAGCTTTTTATCCCAATAGAAGTAAGACAGTTGAGCTACACCCGGATCAGCATTTGTCTTTACATAAATAGTTTGATATGATTTGCCATTGATGCTTCTTTGGACTTCATAATACTTGGTCTTATCATTTATCGCCGATGTCCATTGAAGCAGAGGTATTCCTTCTTTATGGCTTACCTCCAGATTGATTTGTTTAATATCAAGGACCATACAGCTCGTGTCTTGTGTTATAATAACTGTATCCTTGGCATAAGTTCCACACCCATCCATCAATTGCTGTGTTACGATGTACATGCCAGGCTCATTCACATGAATAGAAGTTGGATCTGTACTATCTACAATATTACCATCTGGCGTTGACCATGTATAAGTGGAGTAGTCATAAGAATTGAGCACATTGATATTGCTAATATCGTTTGTAGTACAAAGAACCGCCGTTTCGGCCTGTGCATCTACCCTTGGAACTGAAAAGATCGGGTATGGTTCTACAAAATCCTTCAATGAGGAACTGAAAGAAGTGGAAGTCCTGGTCTTTGCCAATACTCTTCTGAATGGCAAACCACAGGCACTGCCGCCCAACAAGGTAACAGGATCTAATCCCAACCAGGTCAGGTTTACGGAAAACTCCATAAATTCCCCCCCCGTAAAATTGTCAAGCACATTGTTTCCGGCATTAATAAATTTGAAGGGCCCGGCCCAGGTGCCGGCGCTGGATTGCACCCCAGAGTAAAAAGCAATACCTGATTTAGGCATGATCGCAGCATAAACATATTGTGAACTATTAGAAGCGCCATCATAAATAAAGTTTCCCTGGCTATCCTTTGCCCAACTGAAACCAGCCGGCGTGGTATTCAGGGCATTTTTATTTACCCAGACCCGGGCTTCAATAAAGTTAAGACCCGAAGTACCGTATTCGGCTGTAAAAATGATATCCCCCGGCTTTACAACATTGCCCTGGGCGTCAAAAGCCCAGGCTGTATGCCCCTCATCAGGACCATAGTTGATAAATTTTCGGGTGGCCCGATTATAAAAGATATCACTCTGGTACATTTCAAAGTCAAAATAGCGGTCACCGGTTGTTCCTAAAATCGTGACACCTCCAAACAGCCACAGGTCATAGGCGGAAGTAGGCCCTGATCTCCTGACGTGTACATACATATCTTCAATGTCATTTTTATCGGGCACCGACTGTGCTTCTGGGGAACTCCAATTCGCAGGGCTCATGCCGTTTTTACTACCGCTTGCAAAAACGGTAGAATCATCTCCGTGATAATCCCGGATCATTACCCCATCAATGAGCAGGCGCTGGCTCAGCAGGGAATAAGACGGGAAGCGCATGGGGCGGTAAAAAGGCAACTTCCGAAATGCAGGGTCAGCGGCATAGCGGGCAGCTATTGTGGCAGCACCGGTGGTATCGATGATAAAAGTGCCATCCCCCCTGGCAGCAAGAACTCTAAGATCTTCAAACCAATCGTCACTATGGGCCTGGGCAGAATTACAATAATTAGATATCAATTCTGCGTCCGCGCCAAAGTTGGCATTGACAATAGGCAGGATATACTGCGCATGCAGACTCGTATAAAAAAAGAATAAAAGAAAAGGAAAAATTGGCTTCATGAGATCAGATTTATAAATAGTGTATTAAAAGGGTTGCATATCACAACCGAAACTTAAAATGTTCTGTTCAATGATAATTCAGACCGCCTCACGTTATAATAAGAAGGATTCATTGGGCACTCATATGAAGTCATCATACATAGTTTATTCTTAAAACCAATACCGGCTTTGATTAAAATAGTATTTACTGACCTCGTGCTTAATCCATAGTAGAAAGTTGTCTTACTTTTGTGCGAAGATTCAATCATTGATCCAAACAATGAGTTGATTTCCTGCTGTATTGGCGATAAAGTTCTCCAATGCAAGGTTTCCCGCCACATCAAACTAGAAAGATGCAGCTTGGTATAGGGACTAAGGTAAATGATGGCATTACCAGTAAAATCTACCCTGCGCCCTAAATATCCGGTACTCTTTTGATCAAAGCTGTTGCTGGGACCAAAAATGTGGTATATGCCAATACCAGCCTCTAAAGTCACATCGTCTCCATTATAAGTGTAACAAACTCCGGTGTTTACATCTGCATAGTCTGCCTTACCTCTAAATACACTATGGTCATTAAAGTAAAATCCTCCACCGGATAAACCGTCCTCATAATAGGGCCGGTTATGGTCCAACACGCCTTGAGCCATAGCAACTTGTACACCTACACTGAACTGGTGCCTATTGCTAAGATCCCAACTAAACTTACTAGGGTCAAAACCAACATGCTTTGCAAGTGATAGTGCAAAGAACTTTCCTGTTAAAGCAAAATCAGGATGGAAGTTTTGATAATAGCTTACACCTAAACCTATAGAACCCATCTTGGTATTTAACTTAACATCAGCAAAACCAGTGGCATGATACAACATGGCAGTCTTAATGCTCTGATAACTTCCGAGTACGCCAATCCGCACTTTTCCTGAGAATTTTCCGGTTTGTGAGGGATTCACCATAAGCGGAACATTTTCATATTGCGAAAATTTAGCGTCCTGAGCTTGTGATACAAAACTAAAAGTGCACAGAAGCACAATTAGAATATTCAATAGTTTCATTAAAAAATCTTTATATTAAGAACAATGAGCATCTGGTCAAAATGCATTTTGATCACCTCTGATCATGATAACCATGGTTAAAAAAGCTATCTTTATATCAAGCCATAAGCTCCAATTTTCTGCGTACCAGAGATCATGGTCTACACGCCGTCTCAAATGCCACAAGGTTTTGATTTCCCCGCGACAACCATTTACCTGGGCCCACCCAGTCATTCCAGGTTTCACAAACTGCCTAACCATATATTCATCAATAAGCTTCGAATAATCATCTGTATGTTTCAACATGTGCGGCCTGGGGCCTATAATGCTCATATTGCCCACTAATACATTGAGAAATTGCGGAAATTCATCCAAGCTGGTTCTCCTCAGAAAGCGTCCTACCCTTGTTAGCCTTGCATCATTACGTGTAGCCTGCTTCATGTCAGCATCATCGTTCATCCTCATACTCCGGAACTTCAGACACTGAAATTGTTTATTGTTCCTACCTGTACGCATTTGTTTAAAAAATATAGGTCCCCGGGATTCTACCCAAATCAGCAGGCCAACAATGGGAAACAGCCAGGGCAAAATAAAAAGGACAACAAAAAGGCTTATAACAATATCAAACAATCTTTTAATGATCCGGTTCCCCGCCTCATCTAAAGGTTCTTTGCGTAAACAGAGTACAGGTATGTCGTTCAGGTGATCTATATGAAAAGAGTGATTCATAAACAGACTCAGATCCGGAATTACTTTGAAACGGATGCATTGAAGATTAGCCTGTTGCATGAGTTGGTAAATACCCAGATCATGTTCAGGAGCAATAGTTGAGTAAATTTCATCTACTTTCATCAATTCTGATAATTCCAATGCTTTTCCAAGCGGACCTATAATGGGATAATGTGTCAGCTCCTGCACCTGTTCAACTTCCTCGCAAAAGCCAATGATTTGAATATGATCACAATCTTCTTCCAGGTAAGAAACCAGCTTTTTAGCAGTTTCATTATAACCCAAAATCAGCACCCGGCGTGTAAAGAATTGGGAATGGCGGAGATAGGAACGTACTCCCAGATAAATACATCGGTTGATTAGAAGCATCGCACCCTGACTGCATAACAAAAATGTTACGAAAAAGTTCGATAACTCAAATTGATGGTTAAAGAACAAATAAACAAATACAAGCACAAGCCAAAAGAAATAAGTATGCAGGGTACGTCTGGAAAATAACTCAAAAGAAGAAATGTACTTTTCACTATACAGGTTGCCAGCAATGAGCAGAACAAGCCATGAGGTATTTAACCACAGGCCAAAACGGGTATACTCCGGACTATTGGAGAATGGGTCAAAACACATCACCCCATATTGTTGCAGGATAATAAGTATGTTTAAAGAAACCAGATCCAGCCCAAACACGCACAACTGCATCAAGCGTAGAAATCGTTTGTTCATAGACATTCAATAAAGTGAAACCATTACGTTTATATCAACAATAGTTTGGACCAAACAACATTATATTATACAACTTTCCGCAATCTATTTACCGGCAAGGCTGTTGTCTGCATTGCGGCATAACTGGATTCAGCATTCATCCCGTTGATCTTTTGCATTACAAACCCTTTAAAGCGATTAAAAATGATACACTCAATTACGTAAGAAAATAAAATGCAGACCAAAAAATAGATACACAACCTGCAAAAATCGTTTCCTATTACTGTATCCAGATACCTAGCTTGAATGACTAGGAACCAGTGTGAGATATAGATACCAAATGATATGGGTGCAACTGGCTCAAATATTCCTAAAGTTTGTTTGAACCCAAGCCATTTCATCTTCTTCCAAAGAATTGCTAAGAGAATGGATACTATAGCAAATGAAAAGTGTCTCAGTTCTAAAAATGGGCTAACGCCAATACTTGAACCATTGTTTTTATGCAGCGAAGTATTTAGTGCAAGAATAAGAACAACTAATAAGAGAGCAAGCAAAGGTGTTTTAAAATTTTTAACTGTAATATCGATTTTATTTAAATACAGTTTTGCCATGTCAGCCCCTGCCCACCATATCACAAGGTACATTAGCTCTCTGTTCAAGAAATTTGGTTGCATTAAATAAGTTAATGAAGCAATTGCGCCTGTAACATAAACAACTGTAGATGAATTTTCCTTTAATTTATTGACTATGAAAAAGAATAACATGTAAAACCACCATTCATAAGATAACGACCATAATGGTGAATTGCCCAGAAAAGGCTCACAAATTACATTAGGTTTCAGAACCGATATATCCTGCAACATAAATATATTACCTAAAAACGTCCACCAGTTTACTGGTTGTAATCCGCCTTTTGAAATAGTGAGTACTACATAATGTGCAATAAAAATAATGATCAAAGGAAAGTAAATGCGCAGAAGACGCTTTAAGAAGAAAGTTCTGAATGACTTATCTTCTGAACAACTGTATGCACATTGAATAACAAAGCCGGAAAGGATAAAAAACAAAATAACAGCCTCCTGGCCAAATTGGAACAGGAAAGAAATATCTTTCTCTCCAACATACAATTCCATGGAAAACATGTGGTGCAGAATAACATACACTGCTGCAAAGCCACGAACTGCTTCCAGCTTTACCAACCTGTTCGTTTTATTACTCACGTTTTAAATAAATGAATACACCAGATAAGGAAAATTTATGACCTTAAGGATTAATCAAAATGCTTGATAAACCTAGACAAAACTTCATCCATAGAAAGATGGTCTTCGGCATATTTTCTTGCATTGCGTTTTATTTCAGAATGCTCAATCGAACAAATCTTTAAAATAGAATTTGTAAATTCAATTTCGTTTTCTGGCTCAACCAAAATGCCAATGTTATTTTCAGCAATTACCTGGTATAGACAAGTTCCTGGACCCGCTGTAACCAACACTAATCCTCCAACAGCCAAAATATTATTGAGCTTAGATGGCATCACCAAATCACTGGCTCCCTTCTTCTGAATAACCAAATGCAAATCAGCCATGTTCAGGAATTCATTAAATTTCTCTATTGGCTGCAATGGGAAAAAACAAACATTTTCCAATCCCTCTTTTATGGCGGTTTCTTCCAGGATATCTTTGTAAGGTCCCGTACCGCAAATAACAAACTTTACATTTTTATGAGCTTTTAATTGAGCGGCACAATTTAGAATCATTTCCAACCCCTGCTTTTCACCAATAGCTCCTGAATAAAGAATTATTTTATCCTGTTCAGAAAAACCAAACTGCTGTTTCAATGCTCCTTTTTCTGTCAGGGGATAAAAGTTCTTCAGGTCTACCCAATTAGGTGAAAAAACAACGTCCTTCATAGTTTTTTCCTTCATTTTCCGGATCATGCCAGTTGAAACAGCACTGACCACATCAGCTTTCTCGAGTATGTACTTTTCAACATTGAACAAAGTATTGATCAATCCTTCAGATTGAATCATCTTTAACTCTTTTGCCGCATCAATTTGCAGATCTTGCACGTGATACAGAAACTTAGCACCTCTTAACTTACGGTATAAAACGGCATGAAGACCTAAATAAAACGGAGGTACAACTGTAACTACATAATCAAACCTCTTTTTAGCAATAATCCTAAGTACGCTTAACAATGAAGAAAGGTTAAATGAGACTTCCTGGATTAATCTTTTTAACCCACTTGGCTGGCGAGGCACGTATTGAGGACAACGGTAAACAGTTATATCAGAACTACTACCCTTAATCACTTCCTTTTTATACCACCTATTGGAATAAGGTTGCTGAACTTTCCATTGAGGATAATAAGGCGAAGTAGTAATGACTGTGCAATCAAATCCCCGGTTTGAAAACCAATTGATCATTTCTCCATTGTATTTACCAATACCTGTTTGTTCTGGAGTAAAATTTCCACCAATTAACAATAATCTTTTTTTCATATAGGATACTATTGATTGATCAAGTGCTAACTTGTAGGCTTATCGCTTGCGCTGCTCTCTCATTTTAATTTGGATCAAAAATTCATAATAACTTACATTGGCACAGTAGATAAATCCCGGCACACCCTCCAGAAATCCTAGATTGAGAAAATAAGCTTGTACAAAACGTAGAAGAGGCCAGCCAGGAATTCTACTTAACCAGCACCTCAATGCAGCATTGCGGATACTACCATGTCGGGAAAAAATATTCATGAAAGAAGGACAGTTATATAGCCTGGCCATTGCTTCCTGAGAAGAATACCTGTTATGACGTTCCATCCAGTGCGACCATCCTTTGGAAAAGCAATAATGCAGATATGGCTCCTTTAGATAATTAATAATGCCAATTACAGACCCCTCCTTTTGCCCATGACCGAAATCGGTAAATTTCGCTCTCCCCTTTCTCAATAACCTGAATTGCCATTTAGGAAAATTATCGCAGTGCTTAAGCCATCTTCCTTCCAGCATCATCTTCCAGCAGCAATAAAACCCGGCAACGTTATCACTGGCATTGTTCACGGCTTCAAAAAGAGCATTGCGAAATTTGTCGGTCACAATCTCATCTGCATCAAGAAAAAGGATCCATTCATTCCTGATTGGCAGATGTTCCAAAGCATAGTTTCTTTGTTTTCCGAAACTTTCAAATGAATTAATTGAAACAGAAGCTCCATGATTGCAGGCTATCTCTATAGTCTTATCTGTGCTGCCTGAATCCACAACGTGCACATCATCAGACCAGGCAACGGATTGTAAGCAAGCAGGTAGATCGGTCGCTTCGTCTTTTGTAAGAATGATAACACTGATCATTGTTCGATGAAATACATATTACCTGTTAATTGATAACTTTCTGTCTATAATTGGTTTGCAAGGGTGACCGGCGCACACCATCCATTCTGGCATATCTTTAGTCACAACTGACCTCGCGCCCACTACACAACCAACTCCGATGGTTATACCTGGATGAATAAATGACTCGGCAGCAATCCATGCATGGTCGCCAACTTGAATAGGTTTAGTAACCAAAGGAAAACCAGTTTGGGTATAATCATGAGTTCCTGCACACAGGTGCGTTCCCTGCGATATAACGGCACGGCGGCCTATAGAAATTTTTCCTTGGGAATACAATTTAGCGCCATCTGCAATACCACATTCATCACCAAGCTCGAGATTCCAAGGCGCCCATATACTGACACCGGGATAAACATGAACACCTCGACCCACTTTTGCTCCGAACAATCGAAGCAGAAAAGCACGCCAACTATGTAAAGGTTTGGGAGAATAACGAAATAACAATCCTGCTACAACTCCCCATAATATCCTACCTAGGCGATTGCGCATAGAGAACGAAGCTCCTTTGAATGTATCTTGGTTATACATGAGATATAACTATTAGAATATTTATAAATTAATTACTCATCCTATTAAGTAAGTCGTTAATTAGAATAAAATAATCACTTAAAATCTCGGAGTAATGTTCAATGTTATTGAAGATTCAAGCATTAAATAAAAGACTGAACTTTGAAAGCTGTTCTTTAAGTAGCATTATCTTAATCTACTAAAAGTACCTCCTTATTTATATGTATTTGATTGAGTAAAATGCTCTGATTTAAACGTTTACTTGGAATTATTCTATCTCTTAGCCTCATCAATGGAAGTTCTACAGATAAATAAAAAAGAACGCCTGTTAGTAAACTTACGCAAAACAACAAAAGCCCTAATGTTATTGAATCAGGTATATTCTTTTTACTTATAATCATGATTAAATTAATTGTAAGGGCATGTGTAAGGTAAATTGCATAAGAAGATTTTGCCAAAAGCCTGATGACTTTAGTCTTACCTAATTGAATCTGCTTCCCGACAGATAAAGATGCAATTAAAAAAGCGAATAGCGCACCTAATAATAATAAGCCTATTGTAAAAAATAATTTATGAGATATGAAGGATGAAGCAAGTAGCAAAGAACATGTTGATAAGACTAAAAAAAACCTATACCTTACTAATCTTTGAATAAGATGCTGCTTCTTGACAAAAAAGTATGAAAGAAATACACCTGCTATTAGAGGATCATACCTTAGATGAGTTGCAGTTTCATAATACCCAAACGGTGAAGTACTGCGAAATTCAATGATTCTAAAAATGAATGGCGTTAAGAAAATCACTGCTAAAAAAATGTAGTTAAGTACCCGGTTGTAACTGTATAAATATATCAATAGACCAAGGGAAAAAGGTAATACTGCATAAAAATATTCTTCTATACATAGAGACCAACTGATTTTAAAATAAGGTATTTCAACAATGTAGTTTTGAAGAAAAAAAAGATATCTTACATCAAACCTGTTTCCTTCAAAGAAGTATGAACCTAAAAAGGATGGAATAAGAATTATAAAGTAAGGGGGCATGGTACGCGTTGCTCGCCTAATAATAAACCTTACTTTATCTACTTTAATATTCTCCTGTTGTTCTAAAAAATAAAGCGAGCCAATAAGAAATCCACTCAGAGCAAAAAACAGGTCAACGCCATACTTTCCTGATTTACTTATAAGCCAAATAAATTCGTTTTTTTCTGGAAGCCATAAAACACAATGGTATACCAAAACCATAACAATGGCTATTGCCCTGATTAAATCAAGATTTGGAATATTCTTCTTCATTATAAGGACAACTTTATTTAGATCTTATAAATTGACTATTGTTTTACGAATTAATCAAGAACTAATAGCATCAAGAAACCTTTTCGATGCGCTATCTATTTCGAAGTATTTTTCGTAAGCAGTATATGCCAATTGTTGCATTGTTTGTTTTTGAGCTGTATTTAAAGTAACCCAACTTTTTAATAGTTTTTTTGTCCCTTCTAGTGTATCATTTGCAATGATACCTCCACCAACATTTTCTATCCCTTTCCAAATATTCACCTGATTGGAAATCAAAACAGGCCTACCACAAGCCAGTGCTTCTGCCACAGCGATACCAAAATTCTCCTGGTGGCTGGGTAACACAAAAGCTTCGCACCCATAAATTGCCCCCCATTTAGCATCACCAGTGAGCATACCTGGAAAAAATATCATTGAACTTAGACTCGGATCCGAAGTAACTATTTTCAACACTTTCTGACCGTATGCTGTATCCAAACCAGGGCCGGCAATAACCAACTGTGGTATTTGTTCACCAGACATTACACTTCCTTTCGTCATGGACGCATAAGCATGAATCAGCATATCCACACCTTTCTTTGGATGGATTCTGCTCAAAAACAGTAAATACGGACGATTAGCAACTTGTGGGCATCTTTCATAAAATGCATAACATAAACGATCACTAAAGAACGGAGGTGCCTCTATACCAAAACCAATATTAATTTCCTTTTTTGGCTTGTAAGGGCGAAATGGCTCCCTTGCTAACCGCTTTTCCATTTCACAAGTAAAAAGCAAGCCATCTGCACTTCTAATTACTTCTGCTTCGATCAACTTCCAGTACAACCAATTACGAAGTGCTTTTAACCTCCTATCGGGAGCTCTTTGGAAATATGGATCCAACATCCCATGAGGCATAATAAAAAATTTCGGATACTTACAAATGCTCCGGCCGTTTTTCCTTTGTTGTTTTTTAAGCCTTTTGAAAGCTTTGCATACTGCATATGATAGATAAAGCCATAATCCGTTTATGATTACTACATCATAACGCTGAAGATTTTCGTCTAACCAAGGTGAAAGCTTTGAACTATAACACCAAGGCCCTTTTCCTGGTCCTAAAGCATGAATAGTAAATGGATCTTTACCCAGAAAATCAGCATTAGGTTCATCAAGACAAACTACTTCTCTAATACCAATTTGCCCATATAGCGAATTTATTGAACTGCGAATAGCCTGACAAGTACCCCCGCACTTTGGATCCATGCTACCAATTACATGAAGTATATTCATTGTTTGCAGAAGGATTGTAGAATATTTTGATAAATACTTTCAGCTTTATCCAAAAAACAATTTGAATTGAACCTTTTTACATTTAATATGCCTAATGATATAATTGCATTCCTCTCAGCATCAGATAAGCTAAGAACATTATTAAGAACTTCTGCCGATTCGGTTGCCCAAACAGGAATTTCAGATTCATTTCTTGGACGACAAGGTATCAGAAAAGCGGCATCTCCTGCAACTTCGGTCATTGGAGCCTCATTTGTTGTGATAACTGGGCAACCAGAGGCCATAGCTTCGGCTATAGGCCAACCAAACCCTTCAGCTAGAGAAGGAAAAAGAAAAACAGATGCACCAGCATAAGCGAATCGGACACTCTCATCATCAAAACTCTCAATAAAGTGAATATCCTGCTTATACGGAGACTGGTAATATCTTTGCAACAAAGCAGAATTAGGCTTCTCACCAATGAATAAAATAGGCAAACTTAATTCCGATACTTTCCTCCAGGCATTATATATTTCGATAATCCCAACCCTATTTTTGTACCATTGATTGCCACCTACATGTAACAGGTAACCCGATGAGAGATCAAGTCCAACTTTATGCAGTAAACTTTTCCTTGCTTTGTATATATCTAAAGGCTTGTAAATTTGATTTAAACCATTATATACTACTTCAGAAACTAATGGATCAACCTTAATAAAATCATGTAAATCCTGCTTGGTTTTATTAGAAACAGAGATAAAGTTCTTTCCCTGTGAATATCCATGCCGTATATATGACTGATATCGCCTGCCAGTCCAACTAGTTTGATTTTCAACAATTTCTCCTTTTGCAGATCTCTGAGCCAAAAAGTCGTGGCAATGAATAACATGAGGTCGATGAGCTACAAGTGGTACCCAAGGTCCCAAAGCATGGTCAGTAAAAATAAAAAGAGTATCAGGAGAACATTCTTTTAAACGGTTACGCACCACATAAGGAAACATCACATATTGATCTATATAACCTAACCACTTTTTCATTGATTTTGCCACGGCTAAACTATGAAATTGAGGAGTTGGGTGCCACAATTCCACTTTATGCCCACGCTGCCTCATTCCATCAAGCAATAAGTGTGCAAACCGTGGCATGCTTTGAGAACCAAGAAAAGATGGATGTGCAAAGATTACAAGGTTCATAGGTGGATACTTTTCAAATACGCATAAGCAACAATTGCTTTTAATTGATCTGATTTTACCCCTTCTTAATAGAATTTTGGTATCCTAATAAATCAATATCTCTAATACTAAAATAAAAATGGAATTAACTCCTTTTATAACATTATAGCGTCTTTATATTTTCAATGAAAGCACTAGCTGCCGAACCTATTGAATAGGCTTTCATCTTCTTTGTTGCCCATTCAAAGTCTCTTGAAAATTTAGCCAAATCAGCAACACAGGCTGAGAGTCCGACTGCATCACCCTCTTTAAAGATTCTGAACCGGTCCCAAGAATGAAAATCAGCACTGCAACCAACAGCATCACTTACAATGACCCCACATCCGGCCTGCATAGCTTCATTTACTACCAATCCCCATGTTTCTCCCATTTTACGGGAAGGCAATACCAAAATATCCATAGCCAGATAATGGGAAGTCAACTGTGACTGATTCACAAATCCGGCAAAAAAACTTTGTACACCAAACCGCTGCAAAACCTCTTCCGACTTACAACGCAGGCTATTCTCAAGTTCGCCGCTACCAAGGAAATAAAGACGTACTCTACATCTCAATTCTTCTGGCAAACTTTCCAGCATTTCGAATAAAATATCGGGATGCTTCTTATAAATAAATTTTCCAGAAAATCCTATTACGAAATCTGTATCGTTGATGCCAGCTTTTTCCCTAGAGAAGAGGCGAAGTTTTTTCTTCTCGGTATTATCCATATTTAAAAAACGATCAACAGTCCCATAAAGCGCGGGAATAAGTTTTGTTTCAGGCACACCATGATAGAGGTAGTGCTGCTTATTGAGTTCTCCAATATAGAAAACACGGTCAAACCCCTTGTAAGCCAAACGGTATAACATGGATCGAAATAAAGACTTCAATTTTGAACGGTTAAAGGAAAAGTCTTGTGTCTCACATCGCAGCCAAATGGGAATACCCCTTCGACGAGCATGTATATAAGCAACAAGATCGTACCGGTAATTCAGCCCCGTGATCACTATTGCCTTAGGTTTTAATTCTTCGATTAATCGTTTTACTCCTTTACCGGTAAGCGACCCCCAGCCTGAAAGCGGCTCTTGCTTTACGCAATTAAGGATAGTATATTTATATCCTGATAACAATGGTTCATCCCATGCGAAAACTTTAGAAAACCCTTTATCATTATAACCACGGACTGAACAGTCGGAGGCATATACTACATGAATGCTATTGCGTTCAATCATTTCTAGAATTTGCCAGATGGGGACACGGTACTGTACAGGATGAGAATCGAAAATGAGCAACTTCGTCTTCATTGGGTTAAACATTTTTAGGAATGGATACCCTGGTTTTGAATCAATTTAGGATAAGGCATTAAGTATGGTTTTACAAACATCTTCGTTCCCAACTTTCATGTCTTTTACCCGTTTCATACCTGCCAGTCTGATCTCTTCACGGTATTGATCATCTTTCAATAATTGCTTGCATATTGTTGCACATTCAGTGGCATTAGACCAAAAGACCGCTTCTACCCCTTCCTGATACATTGCTAAATGTTCCGGTGTACGTTCCGCACATAATATGCCTCCAGCAAACGGCACCTCTAGTGATCTTTGTGTATGCTGATCCCGGTTACCTTTAGAAAGTAATCCAAGACACAGTTTCGCTCCTTGTATAGCTGCTACATAATCACGGCCATATATAGCAGCCCCACGATAGTATGGTTGTAATAAATTCCAGATACTTGATTTTCCCCACAGATTCCCCCATATACTTATGGGTACGCTTTGATTGATGAGTGTAAGGAGGAAATCGTCTCTTTTCTCATTTTTCATCCAGGTTCCGATAAATGCTACCTCAGATCTAAACTCCTCTGGGATCCCAGAAATTTCAGTAAAAGGTTGATGATCTTTTTCATCATAACTTCTTAATACACGCATTACTCTTTTAGCGCCAAGTTCAAGGCATTCTTGCTCTGTTTCTTTTCGGACAACAGCCACCAGATCATACATAGAAAGAGCTTTTGTAAGCGAATAAAATCTACTACCATCCCTTTTTCCTGTAGGATCATCAATATTATATAGTATAATTGGACATTCCATTTGTTTTAATCTAGCTAAACATCCTTGTCCAAATAATTCACCGCTATCGACCCAAATCAAATCAGGTTTTTGAACTTGCCTTTTCAATTCCTCAACCCAATTACATATGGAGCTTTGTAATAGAGAATAGCCTGTCCGGTAGTGGATTGCACCCAGAAAGCGGGATTGTAAGTACTTTTTTACTCCTTTATATGGATTTCGTATAATTACCGAATTTCCCAATCGGGCAAGCGCATGTGCCCGATGGGCAGATGTTGTATAAGGCTGATCATCTCCAATGTATAAAATATTTGCCATTAATACTTAAACAATTTTTAAGCAATCTTTTTCACAATCAGTACTTCCAAATGCTTATTATTCTAGTTAGTAACTTGGTAAAAGAAAAAATTAAAAAATATAGAAAAATCTGTTGTACCCAGTCACGCAATAAGAATACTCCGATTTGAACCAAACTTTCATTAGGAAGAAAAAGAAAGATAGTTGTTAGTGCTAGCAGACCGCAAAAACTGAACTGAAACCTGTAATTACCCTTTATTCCATTCTTTGAATTAACTGGACTCTTGTTTATGAAAAACAGATCAAATAGATAATACACCGGAATCATGATTAGTCCAAGAAAAAACAAATACCACCATCCAAAAGTAGCCATCCCAGTACCGGCGAAATGACCTACCCGAAAAGTACCCAAAACGGAATCATCTGTAACTGCTTTATAAAACAAGTAATCTCCAAATGAAAAAGAGTTGGTCTCATTTTTATCAATATCAATATGAAGAGCGTCTATGATCGGACCAGGAAGAGTCGCAATAAAAAAATTAAAAGAAAAATTGAGCATATCACCATCATGATCATTGATCTTCATTGCATTTACAAGACTAGCATCGTTGAATTTCAAATTGCAAAATCTGGCTAGAAAAATATTATTCAAATAACTCTCATCCCAATCCTGCTCTTCATTACTTACCGCCTGCTTGTATAATTGAATAGCCGCTTTATCTTTAAAAGCTTCCAAAGTCAGGTCAACCAGGTTCGACCTGGAAACATCACCCCGCTGCCCTCTGACCATGACCATTGCAGTACCAAGATCTGCTATTGGACCAGCAAAGAGCCAAATTGCGGTCAAAACAATCAGCAGATTCCGAATTGTAAACAGAGGTGTCCGGAAAACGCTAAGCAAAAGCCCTAAGCCAAATGCTAATCCAACAGAAGTAAAACCAAACATAAACGCACCACGACTATTGCGACCTATACTTATAATGAAAAGTAAAACAGTATATATTATTAAACTGGGCAGTAAACTTTTCAACTGTAATTGCTTCCGCCCATACAATTGTCCAACGGCAATGAAGAAAGGAGCATAGGTAAAAGGAATTAACCCTTGAATGAACTTATCAACTAGTCCAGAAACTTCATGGCCAACCGATGGTGAATAAAAGCATACGTAAAACATAGCACTTAAACCAAGAAATCCCATCAGCCAGATTTGTGCATCAGTGGGAACATCAAACATACATGACTTCATCAGGTACTTTGGCAAACCTCTTTTTTCAAACTGATTTCTCTTGGAAAGCATCCTATAAATTGCATGAGAAAATATAAGAGCAAATAGAGCTAAAATTGAATGAAGAAAAACATCATATGGTAAGTTTAAATTAAACACAAGCTCTTTACCCTCTAATAATGTAAAAACCAATGGACAGTAAAACTGCGTACAAGTAAATCCGATGATACAGAAAGATGATAACGGATACTTTTCTAACATTACAGTACGAAGAAAAATATTTGTTACCATTTTCCAGGCTAATACAACACAACCTACTGCCCATATATTAGCAAAACTCCACCAAATGACACATTGTAAGATCGATGAAATACCTAGCACGATCCACGACCAACGGACTATCCGGGAGAGAATTCCAGCATCTCCTTTTTGTAACAAATGAACAGCCTTCACTTGTGGTTCACTAAAATTCAATGCTATTGCATTTTTATCTGAATACATGAAAAGATAGTTCTGAAAAATTGAATGGTCGGATTATCGTATCTGTTGATGTAATGTTGTAGTCTTATAGTGAGTATATCAATTGGGAGAAGTTATCTCCATAGTTGTTCCAGCCACCCAAAGCCTTGACGCGTAGTACTGCAGCTTCAGACATTTCTAATCGAAGACTTTTATCTTCTGCGAGATGTTGAAGACTTTCAAGAATGGATTTCGACGACCGGATGGGAACAATAAAGCCTTCTCTCCCATTAGTAAATATATCTTCAGCCCCTGTGTTCTGCGAAGCGATTACCGGGCAGCCACAGGCAAGCGATTCTCCCTGAACCATCGCTAATCCTTCCTGTATACTTGGCAGTACAAAAACATGAGCTTCACTATAAATTCGGGGTAGATCGGAATTGGTCACATGACCCTTGAAGATTACTCCCTTCATATTATACTTTGGCAAAAGAGCTTTTATTTCTGGTGTTAAATGTCCAACTACTAATAATTCCTTTCCTCGATGCCTAAGTTTCTGAAATGCTTCTAATAAGTAGAGAAATCCCTTTTGAATACTCACTACGCCTACCCACAATACACGGAACCTATCTTTGGGTGGATCTGCCACTTTTTGAAAGCGCTCAAGCCTTACTCCATATATAACCTTTGATAATTTATGTTTAGGCACACCCATATCTAAAAAGGATCTCCTTGCAAATTCAGAGGGGATGGTGACCCGGTCGGCTTGTTCGTATTCTTGTTCTTCCTTTGTAATAATCTTTGGGTCGATACCCCTGTATTTAAGTCCCCAAAGTGCATATTCTTCCTTAAGAATTTTATCCTGAAAGCGTATATGAGTAGAGCCCCTATCGCAAATAAATTTGCCGCCAGCTCTTTGTGCAGCAATTCCGGCATGCAAACCAGAGCCAGACAATGCAACTAAGTTAGTTGGCTCATTAATTTGAGTAGCTACGTGCCTGTCTAAAGTTTCATTTGCCCACCAGGCCCACTCCTTTTTTAACCAATGCCAATGAACAAAATTAAAACGACTGCCAACCATGAATGGTGCTTGTAGCCAGGGGAATGTACATATCTTTTCCGGTGAAATGCCCTGCTCATCGCGCAACTTAAAACGAGGGTAACCTGTCCAAATACAATTTAATAAACCATGCCTTTCCATTTGCCTTGCAAGGTGGAAATGATGAAAACGACCAATGGTGACTTGAGTGACATTCATCAGACGGCAAACTTTTTTTTTGCTTTCGAAAAAGTGACTATCATTTTTCTGACACGTTCAGTGGCTATTTCAGGTAGTACTAGCCAATACCGCCGGACGTTCCAAAATAATAGAAGTAAAGATCCAATCAGTATGAACCATTTAGCATCGGGTAACCATATCATTGCACCCATTGCCGCAGCCGCAATCCAAACAGAAGCGGAGACTATATGGAAATGATTACTTGGCCAAGACAAACCCGCATGCATCATCCAGCGGCTGGCAACAACATTGTAACCTGCTGCAGCGATCACTTCTGCTATTAACAAGGAGACTCCGGCTCCAAGGATCCCAACATCCGGCACTAAGATCCACATACCACCAATAACCACTATGGCAGCTAATGCTGAAATTGAAAATTGCGGCTTCAGTAAGTTATTGCCTTTTACTACAGCTATTGCAGGTTGCGCTGATGCATATATGAGAACAGCTTGAGAAAGCGTGGCAAAGAGCCATGGATTGAATGGAACTTGCCCCCTAGTCCAAATAAAATAAAGTGGTTTGATGAATGCTTGCAACATCACAACTGCCGGAGCTAACAAAGCTACAACAACGATCCACACTGTGCCAAATGCAGAATCAATGCGCTTTTGATCGCGTTGATGCAGAAACCGCATCAACTCTGGCATAAGAGGATTTGAAACAGTAGCCATTCCCTGTAAAGCGACATTGGCTCCGGTGCGTATAGTAGAAAATGCTGCCAAGCCTGTAGCACTGGAAAGAGGAGTTAATATCAGGCGAACGCCCTGCTGACGAACATTTTCAAGTAGGTTCCTGCCACTTATTATGAACGAATAGAGCAAATTTTTCAAGCCAAGCCTCAATGAAGGTGTACTAATATTTATTTGCTCCTTAAGAAATAAATGAAAAATGTCACAGTATTGGAAACAATTACATACAATCGTGGCGCCTGCGGCTACCAAACTTGTTATAAGCAGATTAGCGCCAAGAACCACAGCAACCACAGGTGCAAATATTGAAAGCGTGGCATTCAGAACTTCCCACCATGACATTCGTGGATAATAGCCAAAAGGGGCCAGTGCGCGAGTAAATAATCCGGTCGTACTGGTACAAATAAGCCAGGTAATTCCCTGTAGCAACAAAACGATACCAGCATCATGTAATATGGATTGATTTGCCAGTTTGAATTCACCAAACAAAGTAGGCAACATGCCACTTACAATTAAAATAATGATAAGGAGTGCCTGAAAGATGCTGAGGCAAATACCGATGAAGATTCCGGAAGAAAGGTGTTTACTCAACTCTGCCGGTTGATCTTTTCCAATTCTTAAAAACTCGTACTCAAGAAATGTTTGATGTCCGAAATCCAATGTACAAAGAACATTAGCCAATGCATGAACTGCCAGCCAGATACCATAGGTCTCCACAGTCCAATAAGAAAGATACAAGGGCACCAGGACCAATTGAGAAAGCATTGTAACACCGATGCGGGCCCAGGCGGCTGAACTTCCTGATATTACCCGTAATGCAGTTGACATACTAATAACCAGAAGTTCTTTATTTTGCAATCAACTGCGTCTGCTTGGGCATTGCAGGTTTCATTTGAACAACTTTAGCAACACTCTTGGGAACTTGTGCTACAAGAGCATATCCAATGGAAGGTAGATGTACTTTCACCAACTTATCATTTAACTTAATAGCGCTATCATCCTGGTACATAATTGAATCGGTTATAATAGTCACTTTATCCTGAATACTAACCCCGGTCCTTTCTAATTTCACATTATTGTGCTCGCACAAAAACTTTGTAATAGCTTCAATTTCCTCATTACTGATAATTGCAGGCTTACCTAACCAATATACAACATTGAGAACCCCATTGAAGTTTTTTATATTAAAAAGTTCTTCTTCTCTGATTCGAACAAAAATGTATGACGTGAAAAGAGGTTCCTGTATAAATTCTTTTCTTCCACTCCAAGGACGAACCACGCGATTCATCGGACAATAATGCTCTAATCCTTTTCTGGCCAACTGGTCAGTTACTTTCTTTTGCCATCGAGGTTTTGTGTACAAAACATACCAAAAATGTTCCTTTTTCATCAGATACGGATTTAAGATAAAGAATTGATTTAACAGGCTTCGCCCACCTCAGTTACAGAGTTATTTTGGACAGAGCATGTTCTATAACCAACCTAACAACACAGTTTAACATAGGTCATTAATGCACTGAATAAACCTTCCGACATCAGATATTCAGTTTCAATGAAAATGCACGCTTATATGCTATCACACATTTTCCATTTGAGTACTAAATATTTAAATAACTACTTATTTTTCTTTTGAATTGATCACTAGCTTTTTCTTCTTCTACATATTCATAACCATAATTATAACCATAGTTATAGCTGTATTTTCCAAATCCTTTATGCTTTATACCGTTAAAAACAAAAGCCATGTTCTTTAAGCTTTTAATCCGACTCTGCTCTTCAAGATTTTGTATAAATATCTTGGGTGTATAACCATAACGTATGATAAAAAGGGTAGCATCGCAGAGTGGAGCCAAAATATGAGCATCCGAAACCGGATTGATTGGAACAGTGTCGATAAGTATATAATCAAATGTCTCTTCGAGATATGCAAACAGTTCATGTAACTTACCATTCAGGATCAATTCTGAGGGATTGGATGGTAACGGACCAGAAGGAATCAGGTAAAGATTATTATTTTCTGTTCTTTTAATAATTTTCTCGACATCATTCTGCTCAACCAGGAAATTTGTAATGCCAGTATCATTTGAAATCCCGAATTTGCTGCTCAGCGTAGGCTTGTGCAAATCCAGCTCAATCAAACAAACTTTTTTACCGATCAGTGACAAACTGATACCTAAATTGGCGGTGATAAAGCTTTTCCCCTCTCCGGAAATATTAGATGTTATTAATATTTTTTTCTTTCTTGAATTAACACCTAAGTAGCCAAGTAAAGTCCTTAAATAACGAAATTGTTCAGCAACAAGTGTCCTTTTCCCCTCAGCTATAACAATAGGACTTTTCGTTTGTGCATAAGCAATATCTCCTAATATGGGGATCGATGTGTATTTTTCAATGTCAGCATGCGATACAACCGTTTGATCCAGTAGTTCCCTCAATGAAATAATACCAACACCAATACCAATCGCCATTAACATAGCTATTAGATAAATAGTGGTCCTCTTCGGGCTTACAGGCAACTCTGATGATTCAGCTCTGTCAAGTACCCGGCTATCGGCCACAGTGGAAGCATATGAAAGTGCAGCTTCTTCCCGCTTTTGAAGGAGATATGTGTATATATTATTTTTAATACTTTGTTGCCTGCTAATGCTCAGTAGTTCACGCTCTTTTTTCGGAATCGCCTGTAACAAGGACAGATAACGAGTATTATTAGCAGTTAAATTAGCACTTGCAGCTTTAAGGCTGATTCGTTGATTGGTAATATTTTCCAATATACTTGGTTTAACCTTTTTGATGCCATCAACCAAGGCTACCAGAGAAGGGTTATTTTCCGGTACCACTTTTCTATTCTGTTCATATTCAATTTCCAGATTATAAAGTTTTTCCAATAACTCCGTCAAAACAGGATCTGCTATACCCATAGTAGATGGAACGATATTTCCTTTATCCCCTTTACCTTTTACGTAGACCTCTACTTGGTCCAGCACGGCCAGTTTCATACTGATATCATTAATCTTTTGATCATTGATACTTACTGTTTGTAAAAACACTTGTCCTTGTTCACTGATATCAGTGATGCTGTTTCGGGTTTTATAACTTTGTAATTGGCCTTCAACAGAATCCAATTCATTCACAACATATTTCAGCCGATCTTCAACGAATTGCAGCGTATTAGCTTCCATGGAACTTTTATCCATTATCGCGGCCCGATTATAAACTGAAATCAACTCATTAAGAATATCCTCTCCTCTTTGTGGCACTTCATCTTCCAGGTACAACTCAACAAATGTTGATTGCTTACTGGAGGCAGATACTTTGATGTGGCTAACAATTTCCCTGGCTGCCTTTCTAACCGGTATCAATGAAAAATAGAATAGTCCTTTTTCATTTGATGATTGAAATTTCTTATTTAAAACAAACTTAAGAATACCATAAGGTGTACGATGCCATTGACCAACGGTATAACCCTGATCATCTATGTTTACCTTTTGCAACTGCGGATGGAAAGAAAAATAGACTTTTTCCGCAGGTTTCAGTGAATCGGGATCTTGAACAATCACTTGTATTGGAGAACTGGTATATGCAGACTGCATGGCAAATCTTCCCTCTGATATAACCGGAGCATAGAGATGTAGGTTTTTAACCACTTCCTGAGCCAGTGTTTTGGATTGAATTACTTTTATCTCGTTTTCTACTATTTTCTTAGAACCGAACATATCCAGGGCTTCTAATGCCCTTGAGTCATCCATCCCTTTTTTCTCATCTTTTATCAAAATACTGGCCGTAATAGCATAAACAGATACTTTATAACGCAGATACAACCAGGCGCCACCCACACTCAGGATAACAAGGAGAAGAAAAAGTGGCCAATACATTAAAAACTTAATCACCATCTCTCGAAAGAAGTTATCATCAGATTGATCTTGATCATATCGTTTTGCTGGTTCTTGCATGAATAAAGAATTATTTGATCAACTTGGTAATAACCACAACGACAATTGATAATACGCTTAACATAGATGGCAACAGTTGTTGTCCACGGCTATTTAACGCAGTTTTGGCTTTACCTGGTTCTACATATACAACATCATTTGACTTCAGAAAAAAATAAGGAGATCGTAAAATATCTGAAGAATTTAAGTTCAGACGGGTGATGACTTTCTTATCCTCATCCTGTCTGATTAACATTACACTTTTTCGGTTAGCATAAATAGTTAGATCACCAGCCTGACCTAGTGCCTCAAGAATTGAGATTTGCTCACTGGGTACATTTATCACTCCGGGACGTCCGACCTCTCCCAATACTGTCACTTTAAAGTTGAGGTACCGGATATTGACAATAGGATCAAACAATAATTTATGATCTACGAGTTGATGGGCAATCTCTTCTTCCAACCTTTTTTTTGTGAGCCCAACTGCTTTGATATTTCCAAGCATCGGAAACCGGATGCATCCCTCATTACTAACAAGGTATCCTTCAACCTGAGAATGACCATTGCCAGTATAACCATTATAACCTGCAGGAAGATTGGGTGCATTAAATACCTGTGTAGCCTGTGAGCTCAGGCTACTAACAGAAATACTCAACAAGTCGTTTCTCTGAATTACGGGCTCCAGGCCCATCTGTGTTGCAACCAGGGCAGTATCAGCAACATCATTAAAGTAAAGCACCTGTTTTGTATTGACACAAGACACACAGGAAAAAAGTAGAATTCCTATTATAAAACAACATCCTTTCATTATTGGATTTCATAGTTAATTGTTATTACGCCTAAATAACCCTATATCTGGATTAAAGAATTAACCACCAGAACGTTGTATTTTATGTAGCTTGGGACTTGTACTTTTAACTGCAACGACTTTAGAAGATTCTTCTCTTGAACTGAAGGATGTGGATGCAAAGCTTATATAAAATAAGCAAAGAACGGCGTAGGAAATGATTGTTTTCAAGGGTATAGATTTTCATTAAAAATATCTACCCTGTTCGCCAAAACCAATAACGTCAAATACTAGTTTATTACGTAGTTGTTATTTTACATTCAGCTAAAGAAAACTATTAGTGGCAACAGAATAATTGAAAGAAAGTACTGACAGGAAATTCAAGGAACAAAGCATTAGGTGTTTATTTCTGTTCAGACGAGCACAGAATAAGGATTTCTCATTAAAAAACATTTATTTATTGCCTAAGTTGAGAAGATTCTCACATATGAAATCAAAGAAGCAAATATCTTATTGAATTCCTAATTTATTGAGCAGCACATCTGCCATGCGAAGGTAGGCTTCAAAACTATATCCCGCAATATGTGGTGTGATAATAACGTTGGGCTGGGATTCCAGAAATTCCAATTGTTCTCTTTCAGCTTCAGTATATGTTTTCAACTTTTCATTTTCCAACACATCTAAACCGGCACCCGCTATCTGACCACTCTTCAGCGCATTGATCAAAGCAGCAGTGTCCATAACCGGCCCCCGGCAGGTAGAAAGGAAATAAGGCCTTTGCCGAAGGGAATCAAAAAATGCAGCATTGGCCATATGAAAAGTTTCAGTCGTCAGCGGCACATGGAAGCTTATTACATCTGCGTAGCGGCAGATCTGTTCCAGATTTGCTTCTTTAACATATCCGCCACCAAAGTCATATTTGTATTTATCATAAGCCAACACCGTTACGCCAAATGCCTGCAGCAGCCGGCCAAAAGCCGACCCATTGTTGCCATATCCAATAATCCCTACTGTTTTGCCACTTAGTTCTACACCACGGTTCTCATTGCGTAGCCAGATACCTTTTTTCACTTCGTCATAAGACTTACATATATTGTTCATCAGGTTGAGCAAGAGCCCCAATGCATGTTCGGCAACGGCATTGCGATTGCCTTCGGGAGTGCTTACGCACTTGATGCCTTTTTCTGCAGCATAAACTTCATCTATCAATTCCATTCCGCTACCCAGGCGCCCGATCCATTTTAAATGAGTTGCTGCATCTAATATCTGCTTGTCAATCTTTAAACGGGTGGTCACCACCAAACCTTCTACACCAGGAATAGCCTCCAAAAGTTGCGGATACGTTAAGGCAGGTTGGTAATCTACATGGTATCCACATTGCTTAAAACGTTCTATCAACGAATCATGAACAGGGGCGGATATAAGGATCTTTGACATTTTTGAATTCGAAAAAGAGTTTTAGGTTTATTGGTTTTTGTATATTGTTATCATAGTCGGTTGAAGATTTTTTTTCAATTATCAAGGCACCATAAACTATAAACGATAAACAATATACTTCTCATTGCATTTGAAAACTTAATTGTGCAAATTCAGCAACCGACAATTGTTCGGCGCGTTTGGCAAAGATATCCTGTTGCAATGTTTCAGGACTGAACAGGCTCTTGCAGGCGTTGCGCAGCGTTTTTCGTCTTTGTTGAAAAGCTGTTTTCACCAGGCTATAGAAAGCCTTATCCGACTTAACCGCAATCTTTTCTTTCTTGGGCAGTAATTTAATCACAGCGCTTTTTACTTTGGGTGGAGGAGTAAAACTTTGCTCGCTCACTTCAAAAAGATAGAACACATCAAAATAAACCTGCACCAACACACTGGTAACACCATACACTTTGCTGCCTTCTTTAGCAGCTATACGCTGTGCCACTTCTTTTTGAAACATGCCAAGCATGCATTCAACATCTTCTTTCCACTCCAGTATTTTAAATACGATCTGGGTGGATATATTGTAAGGAAAATTACCCACAACGGTAAACTGCCCTTCAAATGGTTTATCTACATCCAGAAAACTTTGATGAATGATTTTATCCTGTAATTGTGGGTAAGTATGCTTTAAATAAATCACCTTTTCCTCATCCAGTTCCACAGCTTTAAAATTCACTCCGGACAACTGCAGCAGGTATTTGGTCAGCGCACCACCACCTGGCCCTACTTCTACCAGGTTTTTAAAAGGGCATTTTGTGAGCTCGGCTACAATATTCCTGCACACATTTTCATCCTTTAAGAAATGCTGCCCGAGCGACTTTTTGAGGGTGTAATCCATTGGTGCAAATGTAAAAGCAAATTATGGATTGTATAAGAACTGCCGGCTCCAGGTTTGTGAATCGCTTAGCATTTGGGCTATATATACACCCTGAGGCAAAATCACGTTTATTATCGTTTGGTTCTTGCCCTTTATTAAAAACACCCGTTGCCTGTGTAGCAGCCTTCCCGCTTTATCAAACAATATGAGTACGGCATCAGTGCGCTCATTGCTCTCTAAACTGACATAAACCCGTTTATTTTTTACGAAAACATCTATTTTATTGGTTTCATTCTTTATCCGGTAAGGCACCATGGTTACCGAGGTATAATTAACCTGACCGCCAATATCTGTAAACTTTAGTCTATAATAGTTCTTTTCACCAAAAGTGCTATCCAGATAAGAATTCTGATCACAGGGCACCTGTGCCAGTTTGGTCCAGGCTCTGCCGTCCCCGCTTTCCAGAAGTTCAATTCCTGAACATTCCTCCGGATTGGAAATGTTCCATTTGAGCTCCACATGGTTTCGTTGTAATGAAGCCCTCCAGAAAGAATAGTTAACAGGCAATATGGATGGACTGGAAACAACAGCAGTAGAAGTAGTAAATAAACCGGTAATAGATATCAGGTCAACACCACCGTTGGTGCCGTTGGTACCGTTCCTTCTGATAGCAATAGTTCCATCATAGATACTATTCAAACTATACTTATTACCCGCGGCACCAAAACTTTGGATCATCTTGGAATGAGCAGGATCTGCAGATTGATTGCCATAGGTGTACGTTCTGCTTGTGGTGCCGGAAATATTTGCAGTCGTTGTATAAGTACTGCCTGAAGAGGCGGTACTATTAGTATAGGTAATCGTTGTTATAGGTGATTGAGCATTCGAGGAAATTGAATAAAAACATAAGAATGCAAGTGTAACTTTCATTTCAAAAAAAGTCATCGAAACAGATTTTTCGTTTGGATAATCTCAAATTATAACCAGGCTGAGACTTGTAAGTCTCTTGGCTCTTTATTGAAATAATAAGTACGCAGAAAAGCAGATGCCCGGAAGGGGATAATGAGCATTAAATAAATGTAATTGTAGTTTCATAAGCGGATTAGCTTAGCTTTTTAAAGGATAATGGAACTTATTGATAAATAAAATTATCAAAAAATAAAATTACATGCGTATACTTAAAAAAAGAAGATAAGCACCATAAATATCTTATAATAAAAACTCTTTATCCATTCACCTTGAACTAAAAATCAATCTGGATATATATTTTAATACAAACACAAAATATTTACGAGGTGTTTTTCCCGGGACCAAACTCGTAAAAAACCTCACCCTTTTTGCAGCTTTCACTATAGATAACGGATGAGCAATGTCGTTAAATAGATTGTACCTTTACGCCCAATTATGACACCACATAAACCCATCATAGGCATTAGCTGCGGCGACATCAATGGCATTGGCGTTGAAGTGATCATTAAATCATTAGCCGACCAACGACTCCTTGACCAGTGCACACCGGTAATTTTTGGCTCACATAAACTGATAAACTTCTACCGCAAGGCAATTCCTGACATCCATTTTAACTATCAGGCCATCAAAGATTTTTCCCGCATCAGTCCCAAACAGATTCATGTATTCAACTGTTGGGAGGAAGAAGTGACCATCACTCCGGGACAATTGAATGAGACAGGAGGCAAGTACGCCGTTATTTCATTACTGGCAGCCGCCGATGCGCTGAAGCAGGGCCACATACAGGGACTGGTTACTGCCCCTATCCATAAAAAGAATGTACAATCCGGGCAATTTAATTATACCGGCCATACGCCTTTTTTGAAAGATATAGCCGAAGCAGAAGATGTACTGATGCTGCTGTATACCGACAACCTAAAGGTAGGTTTGGTTACAGAGCATGTAGCCGTAAAAGATGTTGCCAGCCATATTACCCAAAAAGCAATTCGCTCCAAACTGAACATCCTGCACCAGAGCCTGCGCAAAGACTTTGGCATTGACAAACCTAAGATTGCGGTGCTGGGACTGAACCCTCATGCTGGCGACGAAGGCTTGATAGGAACAGAAGAAGAACAAATTATTAAGCCCGCTATAAAAGAAGCCAAACAAAATATGCTGGTGTATGGGCCATTTAGTGCCGATGCTTTCTTTGCACGCCGCAGCTACCGGCAGTTTGACGCAGTTTTGGCAATGTACCACGACCAGGGGCTCATCCCTTTTAAAACCATAGCCTTTGGCGAAGGCGTTAATTACAGCGCCGGCCTGCCATTTGTTCGCACATCACCTGACCATGGTACAGGGTTCGACATTGCGGGGAAAAATGTAGCTGACCCAACTTCCTTCCTCACCGCCTTGTTTGGCTGCATAGACATCCTGCAGCACCGCGGGGAGTATGAAGAGCGCAATAGGAATCCTTTGCGTAAGATCACTGCAGAGGTACTGAAAAATGTAGAGGACGAGAAAATTGATGATTCAATAGATTCAAAATAATGGCCACTCTACAGTTCAGAACACTTTGTCATTAACGCCTTTGTTGATTACATAACCAGTATATAAAATTTCTATACGGCCCTTGGTATTGCCAGGAGAAGGAGGTGCTTGTTTACCTCCTTTTTCATATTCCATAGTGAGCCCCTTTGGAATCTTGTATTCTTTTGTACTAAAGGAAAAAACAACTTTATCTGGCAGGCCCCAGGAGGCGTAAGCCCCAAAGTCCAGGTCCATTTCATAACTGCCGTTTTCGCGGGTGGTAACGATAGCCTTACGCACCAGCAAGGCTTTAGGATCGATGTATAAGGTGGAAAGCACAATGTCGCTACCCTCGTCCAGCGGCAGTAGCTTAATGATTTTTGTAGCAAATCCCCGCACTACCGCATGGCCGGCATCTACAGCCGTAAAGTTTCCTGTTCTCAGTAGCGACCCGATGTTGACACTCATTCCTCCTTTTGGCAGAATAGAAATGCCATCTTGCTTTAATATTTTGAAACGGTCAGGCTTCTTATAATAAATAGTCACTTCCGAAGGCGCCGCTTTGATAAATGGCACATCCACATTCAATCGGCCTTTTGCCTGGTAGTCCTTTACTCTATCCAGCTTTTGCTTTACAGCTTGTACCAGGTCAGCCCCGTTCTGCGCCAGCAAAGTGTTGCTGTAAATGAGCAAACAAAAAAGTAACAGTTTCATGAAAACACAAAATCTTGTATTTAAGTTATGAAAAACTATTAACAAACACCACCTATCATACCATCAGGGTAAACCCTTAAAATATACGACTTTTAATGCATGCGCTTAGAGGTCAATTAGTTTATTTATAGCTTGCGCGATCATCGCACATATGAATATACCCGAAAATAAAGAATCACCAGAATGGCTTATTGACCAGAATTCCATTGCTCACTTGGAAGCTGAGCTCCAGGAATTGGAAGACGCTTATGCGGAATGTTTGGGCGACAATGTTGATGCCAGAACGCTCTCTACACTTTGGTTAAGAATAAAAGCGCTTAAAAGAAAAATTGCATTAAGCAAGTAAATCAACTCCCCAATCGTTAAAACAGTTCTTTTTAACCCTGAAAAGACAACAGTCATCGTTAAGTTGACACCCATGTCGAAATTTGAACCAACTTTATAATAAGTTATAAGGTATAGATCCAGTCCCGATGAAAAATTAGATACCCCGTTTGAAAGGCACCATTTTCATTTGTTTTTATGATTGGTCTATTAAAAAAATTTGCACTCTTTATACTGTGCAGCCTGATTATCCTCTTATTTGTCTTTTTATTTAAAACAATAAGTAATATAAGTCAGGAAGCTCTTTTATACACTATTCTTTTATCGCTTACTACTCTGCTGTTCATCTTCACCGCTTTTCGTAAACTCAATAAACAACAACAGCTCTCAAATCAATATCGTAACCAAAACCTTAAAATTGAAAAAGAAGCAAGAAGGGCTGATTTCTTATTGGATAGCGCAGAACAAATCACAGGTATAGCTCACTGGAAATGGAATTTTGCAACCAATGAACACGAATTCTCTAACAACCTTTATCGCCTGTTTGGATACGAGCCTGGCACATTTGATCCGGGTATGGATAACTTTCTCCCTCTGATTGACGAAGAAGATCGCACAGCGCTTTTAAAAAAGCTTGAGCACGATAAAATGGTTGGCCAGGTAAGCTCTGCTAATTTTTGGGCTACGCGCAAAGACGGGCAGCGTAGGTATTTCCGGTGTACCAGCCGCTTCCTGAAAAACGGCAATGACGAAGATATTATTATAGGTACTACCCAGGATATCACAGAAACCTACCTGCTAAAGCAAGAACGGCAGCAATATACATACCTGCTGGAGCAGGTGGTTGAGCATAACATTGATATGATAATGGTCCTGGATACCCAATTGCGGATAACCTTATGGAACAAGTCTTATGAGGAAGCCTTTGGTATACCAAGACGCGAATTGCTGGGTAAAAAGCTGGTAGAAGTTTTTCCCTACCTGGAGAACGATATCAAAGTAACCTATTTAAAAGCCGCTCTGGAAGGAAAAGAAACCATACGCCAGGAATTTCCTTTTTTTAGAAACCAGAGAATTGGAGAGATCAGTATCATACCCTTAAAGGACAATAACGGAATCATAGAAGGCGTCTTAACTATCATTCACGATATTACAGAATCAAAAAAATCGGCTCAACATTTAAAAGAAAGCAATATCAGGTTCGAGCAGGCCGAAGAAGCAGGAAATCTCGGTTCATTTCGCTGGAATATTCAAACAGGTGACGCAACCGCATCCAAAAACCTGTACTATTTATACGGCTTTGAACCGGGCAGCGTCATTCCTTCTATTGACTTCTTTATTGAAATGATACATCCCGATGACAGACCTCGCATCTCTGAAACCATTCAAAAAAATATAAAGAACGGTGAGTTTACACCAATATACTGCAGAATAATACGCAAAGATGGCGAAGTAAGATTTGTAAAAGCTTCAGGCATCCCTGTTCAGAACGAAAAGGGAGAAACAGTTCTTTTTGGCAGTATTGCAGATATTACTGAAGAAGAGCAATTAAAGCAGCAACTGCAGGGACGATCCAGGCTTCTGGAATCAGTGATCGAAAATAGCCATGACCTTATTTCCGTAATTGGTGACGACATGCGTTTTACCCTTTGGAATAAAGCCAGCGAAGATGCACTGGGTCAGCGCAAAGAAGCAGTGATTGGTAAAAAACTGTTGGAAGTATTTCCTCAACTGGCTGGAAGTAAGAATATGGGAATTATTCAGGCCGGACTGGCTGGACAGTCTTCTATCAGAAAAGAACTTACAGATCCTCGTTTGGGCGCTGTGGCAGAAATGAACCACATTCCGCTAAGAGATGACAAAGACAAAGTAACAGGACTTCTTATTGTTACACATGATATTACAGAAAGAAAAAAGGCTGCTGAAAAATTAAAAAAAGCAAATACAGAGCTGCACTACAGAAACAAAGCCCTGCAAGAAGTTTATGCATTCAACCGCCATATTACCGATATGGCACCCAATGCAATTTATGTATACGATATAGCCAAAGGCTGCAACGTTTTTACAAATAAAAGATGCATGGAAGTTTATGGCTTTACGGAAAATGAGGTTGCCAGGATTGGAAGTAATTGGTTAGAGCATGTGCTCCATCCGCACGATCTGCCGGCAGTATTGGAGAATATGAAGAAGCTGCAACTGGCAAATGACGGAGAGGTCCAGGAAATAGAATACCGCATCCGTAACCAACAAGGTGAGTACCGCCATCAATTTGCTAAAGAAGCTGTTTTTAAGCGGAATGCTAAGGGCGAAGTAGAACAAATTATTGGAGTAGCGGTAGATGTTACAGATCTGAAAATTGCAGAACAAGAATTAAAAGAAAAAAATGAAGAGCTGCAGCTTGCCAATGAGGAATTGTCATCTTTTAATTTCATAGCCAGCCATGACCTCCAGGAGCCACTGCGCAAGATTCAGACATTTGCCAACTTTATAGAAGAAACAGAGCTAGGTCTGACCGAAAAAGGTAAAAGTAACCTGAAAAGAATGCAGTTGGCCGCTGGCCGCATGCGCATACTGATCAGCGACCTGCTCTCATTTTCAAAGGTGAATATGGAACAAGCAGAACTGGAATTGGTGAACCTGAACGAGGTAAAAGAACAGGCCCTTTTTTCTTTGAAAGCTGCCGTTGATGAAAAAGGAGCCAGCATCATAGCCCACAAGCTGCCGGTTGTCCAGGGGATTTCTTTTCAATTACAACAATTATTCGAAAACATCATAGGCAATGCAGTGAAATATTGCGAACAAGAAAAAACACCCGTTGTATACATTACCAGCAAAAAGGTTTCCGGAGAGCAGAACGTAGCCGATGGCCTCCAACCAGGAAGGGTATATTACCAAATCTCTTTCCAGGACAATGGTATTGGCTTTGATCAGCAGTATGCAGACAAGATTTTTGAACTCTTCCAGCGCCTGCATGGCAAACACGAATATCCTGGTACCGGCCTTGGCCTGGCCATCTGCAAAAAGATCGTGCAAAATCATGGCGGCCACATCCAGGCAAAAAGCAAACTGGGTGAAGGCTCTGCCTTCGAGATCTTCCTGCCTGCTGTTGAGCTCTGACTTTTCTCAGGATAAAATATCCTTCTTCTGAAAAACAACAACGGCTATTATAAAGAATGCTCCGATATGCGCCAGCAGGATTCCCGCCGATTTCATCACTTCGCCAGCGTCTACAGGGCTCTCAAAAAAGCCCTTCCAGTTGAGCATGTGGTTGATAAACAAATAAGGTTTGAGGATATTGAAAAAAGGAATGTCCATTGTAGTTAAAATGGTGAACACGATCACAACGCTCATCGTGGCAATAATAGGCCCAATAGAATTATCCGCAAAAACAGAAAGTAAGAAGGCTAGGGCAGCTACAGTAGCCATAGCCAGGAAGGCAAATCCAAAGGCAGCAAAATAGCGCCATAAAACATCGTTTTTAGACAAGATCACCAGCACATCGCTTTTGAATACCATAAGATCATTCACACCAAAAAGAATCATAGATCCAAAGAGCGACAGCGTAGCCATGAACAACAACAGGCTGGCCGTATAAATAAGGGCGGCAGCAAACTTGCTCCATATCAGCCCAATCCTGCTTACCGGCTTGGAGACCAGCAGCCGTAACGTACCCATATCGGCCTCACCAGCAATCATATCACCTGCAACCAGCGCCACCAGGAGCGGAACATGTACAAACAAGGTTTGCAGGATGTTATAACACACAAAATAACCATTCAGCTTATTACCTTCTATCTCGAAACTCTCATTTAAGTTCTGCATAACAAAATCGAGGTATTTCTCGCCATCCATATACAAAGCTGTCTGGATCAGGAGGATGATGGCAGCAATGGCAGCAAACGCAATGTAGGTACGCGACTTCCGGAATATCTTGAACAATTCCATATGGATTAGCGGCCACATCATGATGATTTGTTTGTAAGCGATAAGAAATATTCTTCAAGGGAATGCTTCCATTGCAATGAGAGCAGCTCTATGTTCATAGAAACCAGGTCTTTGACCAGTTGGGGTATTTGCGCTTTGCGCAGCCGAAGCAGGATCTTTTCTTCCGAAACCAACAGGTATTGACTCCAGCCTGTTTGCCTTAGCTGTTGCAGGGCACAGGCATTGTTGGTGGTCGCCACCGCCACCAGGATATCATCAGGATTCATCAGTTCTGCCACGCGCCCCTCTGTTATTTTTTTACCTTTATCTATGATCAACATCGAATCGGCAATCAGTTCTATTTCATTCAGCAGGTGGGATGATATCAGAATGGTCTTGTTTTCATTCCTGCTCAAGTGCAACAACAGGTTGCGCATGTCGGCAATGCCCTGGGGGTCCAATCCATTGGTGGGTTCATCCAAAATGAGCAAACGTGGATTATGAATCAGGGCGCAAGCTATGCCCAACCGCTGCTTCATGCCCTGCGAAAATGTCTTCACTTTGCTATCCGGCCGGCTGGCAAGGCCTACCCTTTCCAGTTGATGCATTATTTGCGCCTTTGTGGGCTGGCAACCACTGAGTTTTGCCATCATCCGGAGGTTTTGAAAGGCCGTTAAATAGTTGTACAGGTCTGGCTTTTCGATCATGGCACCGGTTTGCTGCAGAATATCGTGGCGGGCAGATCGGAGTTCCTTCCCAAAAATTTGAATATGGCCTGCTGTTGGTTGGATGAGGGTAAGCAACATCCGGATGGTAGTAGATTTACCAGCACCGTTTTGTCCCAGAAAACCGTAGATCTCTCCTTCTTTTACTGTAAAAGACAGATTATCAACAGCTTTAATTTCCTTGTATTGCTTGGACAGATTGCTTACCTGTATGATGGCAGACATCAGTAACAAATTTAGTTGAAGTGTTTTTTTAAAACTACTTGGAATAATAAATAACACTTATTATGTTTGTATTAAGGTGGTATTTTTACTAATATAAAATGTAAATTTCCCCTTATCATCAGTCCAATCCCTATCTTGAACAACCTGAGTAACCTTAAATAACCGGTAGTCCTCTATATTCTACGAATTTCCTGCATCCATTTTCTGCGAAAACTATTTTCAGTGGCATTCATCTGCTATTGAAGCACCAACCGTTATCCCTTTAAACTATCGCAAAATGAAAAGAGTCCTACCCACCCTTTTACTTACCATTGCTATGTGCTTTGGTAAGGCCCAAACTACCACTTCTGTTTGGTTCAATGAACTTGTTCCCGACCCTGGCCCCCAAGAAGATGAATACATTGAGTTCTATAATAATTCCACCACCGACGTTTCATTAGACTGTTACGTTATTGTTTCTTACTTTAAATCCGGTCAAAATAACAATGCACAGGAAGGAGTTTATGTATATAACTTCCCAGCCAATGCCACCATCAAAGCTTTATCCTATTATCTAATCAGTTCTAACAATCCCGTAAGATATAAAGCAAGTAGCGGCGGTACTTATACGCCTACAGATCCCACCAGTTTTAGCAACTGGAACAGCATTGGCACTGGAGGGTATATATCTAAATATACCTATAGTAATAACAACTGGAGTTCAGAACAAAGTGTAGGTAACAACTTCGGAGATTTTATGGATGTTAGAAGTGGGTTTGATGCTACTTTATTCCTCTACAAGATCAATAGCGATGGTTCAACTTCATACGTTAATGGCTTTGTTGCAAATCCGCAGTCTTCAGATGTTGAAGCATTGTTAGCACGTATAAGAGGCTTTAATTCTTTACCCATTCCCCCAAGCAGCA
>CBKWHA010000003.1:0-60339 GCA_966674115.1 uncultured Chitinophagaceae bacterium | reverse complement strand
TGAGCCACTTGTCGGAATCGAACCAACGACCTACTGATTACAAATCAGTTGCTCTACCAGCTGAGCTAAAGTGGCATCTTATTCATTTCCAAAGAACTGTGTTTCGTTTTTGGGAAGGCAAAAGTAAAGGAATTTGCATTATCACAAAAAAAATGATGAAAAATATTTTAAAAAAAAAGACCCCCATTTCTGGAGGTCTTCTTTGAGATCTTTTTCTATTAAGCAAATTGCTTTTCTTTTTTCCGTTTAATCTGATTTACCAACGAGTCAAACGCCTCATCAAAAGAAGCTTCAAACGACTTGCTTGTTGCTTTTACAAAAAAATCGGCTCTCGGAACATGCACTCTAATTTCTGCAATCTTGTCTTTGATCGTATGTACTACGTTATCTAGCTTCAGAAACACATCTACCTTTATAATCCGGTCATGAAACGTGTTCAACTTCTCTAATTTGTTCGTTACATACTCAACTAATTTTCGATCTGCATCAAAATGAAGCGTCTGAATGTGTACCGTCATAGAACTCGGTTTTAAACGTGAAACAATAAGTTAAAGAACTGTATTAAATGATATGAGGTTAACTATTATGAAGTTAGCGGTTAAACACTTCTTTTCCAAGAAAAGGGCAACTTTTTTATACAATCTGCAAAAAATCAGGCCTTAGGATGAGCTTTCTTATAAACATTCTTTAATTTTTCTATGGAATTATGCGTATACACCTGCGTAGCAGCCAAGCTACTATGTCCAAGCAGCTCTTTAACCGCATTAATATCGGCACCATTATTCGTTAAATGGGTGGCAAAAGTATGTCGCAAAACATGTGGACTGCGTTTTTCAATAGTAGTCACCAGGCCTAGGTATTTTTTAACAACATCATACACTTTTTTTCGGGTTAGCCCCTGCCCTTTCTCATTCACTAACAGGCTTTCACATTGACCATCCATGCCATACTCCTTTTTGGCAGCCTCATAGCTATTGATTTCACCCATAAGTTCAGTACCAACAGGAATAACCCTTTCTTTCCCGCCTTTTCCCAAAACCTTTATGGTAAAATTAGCCCTGTTTACATGACTTTCTTTTAATGAGATCAACTCACTAACCCGTAGTCCAGCATGATAGAGAATAAACAACACCAACCGGTCAGTCCTTCCCTTCCAGTCCTCGTCAAACGCCACATGCCTGAATAAAGTGTCAATTTCCGGTTCCGGCACAAAGTTGGGCAGGCGCTTTTCAGGCTTAGGCGCTATGATCTTGTTCATAGGTGTCTGCTGCAACACCCCGACTTTCACCTGATATTTAAAGAAAGAGCGCAGCGTAGAAATCTTACGGTTGATCGTTTTGGCAGTTTGCCGTTCATCTTTAAGGGAAGCCAACCAGCTACGCACATAGATATGAGAGATCTGGGCTAACCCTACACCATCAAAATCCGTAATCAGGTAATCAAAAAAGGAAATAAGATCGGTTTGGTAAGAAAGAATAGTATGCTGCGAATAACGCTTCTCGAACTTTAGATAGTCTAAAAAAGGCTGGATGATCTGAATAGATGATGACATAAAAAAGATAGCTGCAAAATAATGAATACTTTGCAGCTATCTAAAATATAAGAGATAAGTAAAATCTAAGTTCTCCGAGGTATTAAGCTTCGATTTTTCCGCTGGCAATCTTTTGCTTGTAAACAGCTTTCAAAACCTCGCCTCTGCGTTTAACAGAAGGTTTTGTAAAGGACTGTCTTTCACGCAACTGCAACAAGATTTTAGCTTTTTCGAATTTCTTTTTGTATTTCTTTAAAGCCTTGTCTATGTTCTCGCAGTCTTTTGAATCAATGATTAGCATGCTTTTATACCTCCTTTAATTTTTTTAGGATGGCAAAGATAGCATTAAATATCATTTTTTTCCAAAATAAAATTTAAAACCCCGAATTTTACCCCATGTTTACGGGAATAATTGAAGCCCTTGGCCAGGTACAGGACATTACCAGCCAAGGAACAAACAAAACTTTCTGGATATCTTCTCCGCTCACAGGCGAATTAAAAGTTGATCAAAGCATAGCCCACAATGGCGTTTGCCTCACTGTCGAAGCAATAAAAGAAGATCGCTACCAGGTAACAGCCGTCAAAGAAACCCTCGACAAAACCAACCTTGGCTCCTGGCAAACTGGCTCATTCATCAACCTCGAACGCAGCCTTCTCCCCTCCAGCCGCCTCGACGGTCATTTTGTTCAGGGCCACGTAGACACCACCGGTATCTGCAAATCTATAAAAGACTGCAACGGCAGCTACGAAATCACCTTTGGATTTCCTGAAGAACACGCCCCATTAATAATCGAAAAAGGCTCAATCTGCATCAATGGCATAAGTTTAACAGCCTTTTCAGTCGGTCGCAATTCATATAAAGTTGCTATTATACCCTTTACCTGGACCCATACAAACTTGCAGTATCTTCAGGAAAACGATAAAGTGAATTTGGAGTTCGACATGGTAGGAAAGTATATTTTGAGAAAACAGGGGCTTAGTAATACATAAGCAATGAGTCATACGCCAATGGTGAAATTGAAATATCCCTTTTTCATTTTTCTAGTTTGCTTAATTGCATTTCTGCCACTCAGTTCGTTTTTATTTGCTTTAAAGAATGATGCATTCATATATAACTTCCCTAACAAGTTCTTTTTCTCTGAAGCCTTAAGGCATGGCTACTTACCTGTATGGAATCCTTATTTAAATTTTGGATTTCCACTTTATGCGGATCCCGGCTTCGCATGGTGGCACCCAATTACTTGGCTATTTGGGGTATTAGGGTACAACGCGTATACATTCACAATCGAAGTTTTGCTGTATATATACATAGCAGGCTTAGGAATGTATTGGTTGGGAAGAAACCTCAACTTCCATAAAAAGACTTCACTGATGATGGGATGTATGTATATGTGCAGTGGATTCTTCATCGGAAACCTGCAGCATATTAACTTTTTAACTTGTGCTGCTTTTCTGCCTTGGCTAATAAGCTTTTGGCTTTTGTACCAGCAAAAACCAACCCTTATTAACTTTGCAGGATTTGGCATGGCCATTTTTCTCTTGTGTGCGGGAGGACATCCGGCTATTCCTATTGGTACAGCTTTTTTTTTAGGTATGATCGTTATTTTGTACCCCCTTTTCTTTCAATTAAGAAATAAGCTACGGTTTTATCTAATCAATCAGGTTCAATTAATTACAATTGGTTTATTATTTCTATCTCCTATTCTACTTTCATATTGCACACTATTTCCCTATTACTCCCGCTCTGGACCAGTTAATCACCTCGAAAGCGCAAATGTTGGTTTTACACCTCTTTCTTATTTATCTTTCATATTTCCATTTTGTACAATTAAAGGAACTAATTTCTTTTTAACTGATGTTTCAATGCGAAACGCCTACTTTTCTTTATTAGGTATATTTTCATTTATTCTGTTTATTATAAACAGGCAAAAAAATAAGCTTCAATATATTTTCTTGATTGCGGGTGCACTGATGCTATTTATATCATTTGGTGGCCACGTTAAAGAAAACATATATACACACCTGCCCTTATTAAAGTCGGTTAGAACGAACGGTGAGTTTAGAGTTTTTGCCATTTTTTCTTTTATCTTGTGCGGCTCTTTTGAATTAAACCAACTATTTACAAATGAAAGATTACTTGTAGGAAAATGGAAATCACTTTTTAAATGGCTGTTGATTTTTTCTTTGCTTGCAAGCTTCATACTTGTTGCATTATCAAATCCACAAAATATTATTTCATCTGGTTCAGCATCAATAATTCAGACCTTCAAACAAATCATTGATAATATAACTTTTCCGCAGGCTTTTTTAATATCTTTCATATCAGTAAGCTTGCTTTCTGCTATATATTTATGGTCATTCAGTCATATTTATAGATCAAAGAAAATACTTATAGCAATCTTCCTACTTGATATTTGCTTGAATTGTTGGTTGATGCTTCCAATAACAGGTGTTGGCAAAACAAGCGTTAAAAGCATCCAACAAATTATTACAAAAAGCCCTAAAGGATTTCCTTTTCCACAACTTAACAACAACCAAACAATTAGTAAAATCAATGAGGATGAAACAATTTTAATTGGCAACTGGTCATGGTATGATAAACAAATTATACATCCCAGAATAGAATACCCATCGCAGTTGATCTCTACTATGCAATTCTATAGAACCATAGCTGCATTATCTGTATGGAATAAGCCATTTGTTTTTTTAAAACACAATTCTCAAAATCATCTTACTTTAACTCACTTTACGCCAAATTCATTTTCATTTAATCTTGAAGTTCCGAAATCTGACACATTGATTGTATTGCAGAATTTCTTCCCTGGATGGGTAGCTAAAATAAACAATAATGTTGTACCTATAACTAAACATTGTGGTACATTTATTTCAATTCCTGTGAATAAAGGAGCCAAAACAGCAAGCTTTCAATTTTTTCCATTCAAAGGGAAATAATTGAACGTATAGCTTCCAATAGAGCATAAAAAAATGATAGACTTAATTGAAAAGCTTACATCTTATTAAATTCATCTTAGACAATTTAAACTTTATTGAGTTGACCAAAACGCCAAATCCGTAAATGATGCATTGGGAAAAACTAATACTCGAAGCCTCCTCGAAATACTTAGTAGGGCATGTAATTTCTGCTATAACATACCCCTTATATAATATTTGACAAAGAATTTCATTATCAAATACGAAACCATTAGAATTACTATTATAAGGAATACTTTTTAAAACTTCACTTGAAAAAGCTCTGTATCCTGTATGATATTCAGATAACTTCTGCCCAATTATAATGTTTTGAATGAAAGTGAGCAGTCTGTTAAAAAAGTATTTATAAACGGGCATTCCGCCATTGATTGCTCCTATACCTAAAATTCTGGAACCCAGAACAATTTGATAAACGTTGTTGGCAATTAAGTAAGCCATAGAATGGATCAACTTAGGGGTATATTGATAATCGGGGTGTAGCATTATTATAATGTCAGCACCCATTTCTAGAGCCTTGTTATAGCAACTCTTCTGATTGGCCCCATATCCAGAATTTTTATCGTGCATAATAATTGCTGAAATACCAAGCTTTTGAGCAACTTCTACAGTGTCATCTTTGCTTTTGTCATCAACTAAAATAACTTCATCAACAATATCAAACGGGATCTCAGAGTAAGTTCTCTCAAGAGTTTTGCCTGCATTGTATGCTGGTAGGACAACAATAAGTTTTTTTCCTTTTACCATTATGAAAAATAACTTATTGCTTAAAAATTTTGTTTCTGTAAAATGTAGAAGTTATATTGGCGATCCTTATCTAACAGTCTTATGAAAGGAATATTTCTTTTATGTAGCGCTATTTCCATTTCTCTCTTATTATTGGCAAGAATTACATTTACTTGATTATCATTCAATTGTCCAGAAAATTTTTCATATTGAACATGATAGTGATATAAATAATAAAATATCCCTGTTTCTCCAAAATCATCTGAAACATACAGTTTGACATTTTTTCTGGAGGTTAACTCCTTCGCTAGCAGTGTCGCTTCCTTTGCGTTAAAATTTACAAGATAATAATGGTTCCTAAGATCGTGCATATGTTGGGAAAGCGAATTATTCTGCTTTGAACCTTTTAGAAGAGTTACAAATGAGATGATCAAACATAAAGCATTTACAGCAAATAGATAGTTATAGTTTATCCTATTTTTAAAACCCTTTAAAATCGAGTTTTCAATAGCTGCAGTTACGATAATAACAAAAAATGGAAATATAGAAAGAAATGTTCGTTGAACAATTATTGTACCATGCACATAAAATACCAGGAATGGAATAAAAAAGCAAACAAGTGGAAAATAAATATTAGAATATGACCGAATACTGAATGTTTTATAGAAAAGTATGAGCCAAACAAATAATAAAAGGTAAAAATAATATCTACAATCAGAGAAATGGTAAAAAACAGCAAATGCTTGTATCAGATTTTTAATACTGAATAAATCAAATGAAGAAATTAACGGATTTTCTGGCTGCAATTGCAGAAGAAATCTGTAATACAATAAAATGGCTAGAGAAATAATTGCACCAGAAGAGCCAATTAGCAAAACATCTTTTGCCGGAACCTTCCTATTAAAAAAGAAATGAGAAACATCTGGAGCTAAAAAAATTATGAAGCAAAAAATTAAATAGAATAATGCTATATAAATGTTAGTAGGCAAGCAAAGTAAACTTAATGCAGTAAGCAGAGTAAAAGATAATAACCTCAAAATAGATATATTACCCTTCATCATATCTAGGAAAACAAAATACTGTAGCACAGTTAAAAATATACTTAAAGAATAACCACGCAATTGAACACCAAAATCAATAAATACTATTGAAGTACACCAGATAGAAACTCCAAGTTCAGCAAAAGAATGTCCATAATGTTTATTTAACCCTCTGTAAAAAAACACAAGTCCAAGCAAAGAAAATATAAGAGGAAAAAGCCGTAAAAGATAAGGCATTTCAAGAGCGTCGAAAGTATTTTTCATGCCGAAAACCCTGGCAAACAGACTAACTACAACATTGAAAGCAATATGATTATTTGTACTATGATAATCAAATAAAGTAGTCTTTAAAGGAACAAAAATGAAGTGCTCTAGTGTATAGATTTCATCTTGCCAAAAATCATTGTTAAGTAGATAGGTTAAGCAATAAGAGAATATGGATAATGTAATTAATAGTATAAAATGCCTTCCTGATAACATATTCAGCCATGTACGCATATCCTTACTTAAGAAACTCTTTTACCGCATTAAATACATCTTACCATATCCTTTATTAAAATACCTGTCCGTATTATCATCACCAGACCTGTATTTATCTAGTGATTTGCCATTTAAGCTTGTAACCACCCGATATAAATAAACACCATTTGCCAGTTTTTGACCATATTGATCAGTACCATCCCATTTAAACTCAGTAATATTTCTACCAATACGAATCGTTCCTAACTCTTGTTTTGTTATTTCTCTTACAACCTTACCGGTCACTGTCAGAATTTGAATCTTAATGTTTTGTGGAACTTCACTCCCGGTTAATGTAAATACAAAAGCTGTAGAAGTTGTAAATGGATTCGGGTAATTAAACATGTTAGAAATCATTGGTTTGTTAATTACCTGAAATGCAATTCTATATTCGGAACTTCCCGCCTTATTTCCAGTCATGTCAGTACCGGAAACGATCAGTTCATATTCTCCATCCTCAGTAAAATAGGGCATAAAATTAAGTGAAGCTGTATTATCACCACCTTGAACAGCCGGTGTAAAACGTAAAGTATCATTATCTAATTTGATAGTACGTATAGTTTTATCCGGATAACGTACTTTAACGGTTAACAAAGAAGTGTCAGTTAGCAATACCTTGCTTGCCCCATCCATCAATTTGATGAATATGTCTGGTCTGGATGAAACAATATCACCATTTAAGATATGAACATTATCAAATGTAACATCCAATAAAGGACTGGATTGATCCTTTATTACAAAAAAATCGTAATAAAGGAAATTATTGAAATGATATTGTTCAGGCTGATCATTGTCGGGATTAACTTCTACATATAATGTGTTACCTCCAATGAACTGCCTTGTATCAATTGGATAGGTCACATGAAGCGTATCATTAGCATTTAATGGCTTATGTTTTATCGTTGGTATTACATGTCTTACATTATTTTGATCTATAATTACCATCTTTACTTTTAAACTATCAAATGAAGTTGTACTAATGTTCTTAAATGCCAATTTAAAATTAACATGTTCACCCTCCTCCAGTGTATCTTTCATATTCAAATAAATATTTGGCGCTATAGCACCTTCAGCTACAGGATCGTACGTTAAGCGCCAGGTGTTGAGTTGATATGGAGTTGAAGAAGCTGTATCTGAATTCTCCATATATAATTGGAGGTAAGGATACTGAGTGGCATTAATTGTTGAGATATTAACTTGAGGTGTACTGATATCTATATTATTAAAGAGTGTATCCGAACTATTGTCTTTTTTAATACCAATAATTTTTACAATACTAAAATCTTCTGAATTAGTTTGATTTCCAGTCCAAATAAAGTTTTTCCACGCCTTTGAGGGACCGAATTTAGGAGATAAAATAGCTCCGGTATTTCCATGTACATAAAAGTCTGCCGATACTATTATATTATCGTAAATTCCTTGGGTATAAGCATCTTTTGGAATAAATGATCCGCTATTCTTTTGGTAAATTAATATCCAGGCTCTTGGCCGATCAATAGAATCAATTTCAGCAAAACCTGCATTTAATAATTTATGGTACAGAGAGTTGTTCATTCCGAATAATGTTGTATCGGAACGCCAGGTAGCAGAATAAGAATTTGGGTTTGAATAATCAACACTCCTTACCACAACAAAAGAACCATTTGGAATTGTATCCATGAAATCCATAATTTTCTTTCTGCTTGCTGAAGTCATATAAGAAAACTCAAAATTGTAATTTCTGGTTGGTCTGCAATTAGCCGATCCACTTCCATATAAAAAAAGGTTCTGTCCTTGATCATTTACATTCTTCCAAGGTTTAAGAGTTCTGCCATCAAAAACATTAAATATTAAAGATCTGCCTACACAGGCACTTTGTATTGATAAATCTCCATTTAAACTAACTAAAAAATCTGCATCATTTCTTGCTCCTGTTGGAAATATTGCATTCTTTGTAAATAAATTATTTGGCTTAAATCCAAATTCCCAATTCCTTGAAGCTGAATCTAAATACATATTCTTAGATTCTGACTTCAAATGTTGGTAAAAATGCGACTGATTAAAGCCTGCCTCACTGTCTTTTAAATATATAAACGATGCCTCATTCCAATGATATTCACCTGAAACAGGAACCAACGCTACCCTCCAATAATATACTGTATTATCCCTTAATGTTACTCCAGGTCGGAACTCAAGTACTCCTCCTTTTGACGATAATGTTTTAGTAACCTTTAAAGGTGAATTAAACAACTCTGTTGTGTCCATTTCAAACTTATAATCCATTAGGACACTCAAAGGATCTGCTGTTGAAGCAACCAATTTCACATTTGGATCATTTACAATTGCAAAATTGTAAGGATAAATAGGCCTCGCTTCATCCTCATATATAAACACCTCCTTCGTTATGGTATTATTCGTTTCATATAATTCGTCTACAACATTATCAGCATCAATCGTTATGATTAATTTATTTGTGCCTTTATCACGTTGCGGATCAATAGGAAGATTTATAGTCAGTGAATCTGTAAGCACTAATGCGTTTATGGTATCCTTGTAAACTACCTGTGACGTCTGATCAGGAAACTCACGCTTAACTTCAATTGCAATATCCTTATCCTCAGCTTTTCCTATATTAACAAATTTTGTTTTTACTTTAAATGTTGGCTCTGATATTGAGATAAAACTTGGCGATACAGTAACCATTTGATCATTAATAAAATAATCCGGCTTTGCATGTGTATTTAACTTGATGGATGGATCTCCATGATAACAAGTTTGTTCAATATTACTGCGGGCTAATAAATCCTCATCACCGTATCTATTGCGAACCTGAACCGCAGCAATATTTAATATATCTCCCATTGATTTGCCGTAATCTGTTTTACTAATAGCGTTGTAAGTATAATTGCTCCAACTGCCAAGGTATGGCACAACACCGAAATACGTGCTGGCAATAAAACCAATTGTGCCTTTACTCTGTGCTAAAACATAACTTTCCGAGAGGGCCTGCTTGATAGTATACCGTATAGTATTAAAATCGAAAATTTGGCCAACATTACAGCCCATTGCAATGAACAGAGGGTATTTACCCTTGTTATTATAATTCTCAGGATTATCCAAATTGAATGACAATGTATTGGCAGCCGAATGACCAAAATAGGTTATCAGGCTCATACCCTCTGTAAAAAGATTTCGAAGAACTTCGCTGTTGATTTGTTCAATATTATTACCAGTTTGTTTTGTCAAAGTTGTAACCTTCGCCCCATATAATGTGTCACTGATGATTGAACTTAAGTTTGACATATATTTTTCTAAGGTTACTTGTAATCCAGGTTCGCTAACGCCTACTATATGCATTATGTTTTTCATCCACAGCTTATCCTTAGCATCAGGAGAGGATAGCGCCTGAGCAGCTTCAAATTCTTTTACCTTATCTAAGTAATCTTTAACTTCCTGAGCATTAATTGCTGATAAACGTCCAATGGAAACCTTTCCTATGGAACTACCGGGATCTGCAGTCAGCAATACATCAGAAGCTGGCCAGCCAAAAGTAGGAACCAGGTTAAGCTTGTTAATATTAGCGTTACTTTCATTATTACGTTGTGTAGCATAATCTACGCCTTTACCAAGTAGCAATATATGCTTTGGTGGTGTGGCAAACTGCTTCCTTGCAAATAATATGAAATTCCTGAGGCCAATAGGGTGCATTTTAATTCCAAATGCAAACTGGTCTGTAAGTTCATCAACAAGATAAACCTTGGCATTATATCCGCCTCCAGCTGCGGAACTGCGGTAGATCCTGTACTCCTCAACAGGGTTAGACCAATTAGCTCCGTTAAATAAAAGAGGATTAGATATGATAATAAAATCCCCCTGGTTAGCTATATCTGCATAATTAATAAAATTGCGCTGCTGTATGGCAGTAACATTGGTTATGTTTGTTGCTTCTTCATTTACCAAAACATAACGTGCATCTGCGGAAGGCTGAATCACAAATTTTACCAATGGTTTGGCAGATATATCGCCCACATATCTTCTGCCGTTAGTCAAATCATATAAAACCGGGGCAACTGCACCAAATGCAAAATTCGATATTTCCAAATGTCTTGAACTTGCGCTTGCAGGTAACCTAAATTCAAAATTCTTAGCAGCGCCAAAATTAAACAGTCTAGGGTAGGTTAGTTCATATTTATGGATCACCATTCTTCCATTAATAGCATTGTTAAAATTGGTCACCTTAATAGTTGCAGTACCTGAAGAAATGATAGAAAGTGGAAAAGTTAATGAATCAATAGAATAATCAAACAATAAAAGGGTTTTAGCAAAAACTGAATCGTCATTGACTGTCAATTTATAATACTTATAATAATCACGTCCAGTATCAGCTGAATTTCCAGAAATTGCTATCTTAAATTTTGGATTAGGCCCTGATGTATAAACAAATAAATTATTATAAGTATTTGAATTTGTTGCGCCTCTACCTATCTCATTTGAAGTCCAGCCTTCGCCTTTATCATACGAAGATGAATAAATATATTGGCCAAGATCCCTAGCTTCTCCCCCATTTATCCTGTTCCCTGTATAATTACCAATCGTATGCATGAAATACGGTTCCGGCGTAAGTGTAGTACCTGTAGTCTCATTGGGTGTTTCCACCAACCTTGCATTCCCCCCGCTAGGGTTCACAGTTAAAAAGTAATATGCCGTATCACTGATCAGACTATGATAATCATTCAATTGGTATTCAGGTTTACGATAAAGTGCCTTATCTGCTTTGCCATTATTTCTCTCTCCCCAAAATTCTATATAGCCACTACTTCCTAATGCGCCGGAAGGTGTAGAGGTATAAATAGGTACCTGCGCTCCATCCCTCCACAACTGAAAATGTTCTGCCGGCACATCGCCCAGACCTGCTGCAGCTAAAACCGGATGTGAAATACGGTATACTCCTGAACTACGAAGTTTAAACTTATAATAGGTCTTGCTATAATCGATCCATTCGTTATTGTATACCTGTCCCTTAGCTATAAAGCTATAAGTGAGCAATAAACAAAACAAAACCTTTTTCATGCATAAACTTTTTAGGGTACTGATACTTTTATACATCTATTTTTCTCTCCTGCTTAGATCAAACTGAAGTGAAAATATATGGGTAAATAATGGATTGGATTGATTGGCCAGGTTCGAAAAGGCATAATCAATTTGCACACCCTGAACCCTGAATCCGGCTCCTAAAGAAGGTTGATATATCCATACTTTCTTCTGATTGGTCAGATCGCCATCCTTCAATGCCTGCTGAAAATTGTTGATTCCAGCCCTTAGGTAAAAAACATCATTTATATTACACTCAAGCCCTAGCTTGGGATCAATACTCACAGGATTAGCACTTACCAAAGTATTTCGTTTTCCATCAAATGTCAAGTCAAAATTGGCTTCGGCCAACAGGCTCGCCTTTCTACTCAACTCAAAATTGCGGGCAATCCCGAAAATCAGGCGAGGGGCTGTCAGTTCTGTAGTCCTGATCGGGATATCATTATTTGTGAGGTAAAAAACCTCCTTCTCCCTTTCAGTAAAGAAAAAATTCCAGGTGTTAAATGTTGTAGTGATATCCCTTCCTGCAACAGCAAATCTCCAATCACCTTTAATGATCTGAAGTCCGGCATCAAGACCAAAGCCTAGAGCCTTGGCAAACTTGCCTACGCTGCGGTGGATTATTTTAGCATTTACTCCAAAATGAACATTCTTATCCTCATCATGATTATTCAGTTTCTGGGCTAATGAAACAATAAAAGCATAATCAGCAGAACTGAAAGAGGTAATATTGTTATAATTTATGGACCCATCTGGCTCCACCAAAAAAAGCGTATTAGGAATATCATCTACTGCAAACCGTAAAGCTGTAAGTGCAAGGGTTCTCCGGTTTTCAGCTAAAGGAAAAGCAATACTGCCATAATCATACTTACCAATCTGCCCGAAGTATTCTGCATGCATTAGGTTTACATTTGGATTATTTTCAACATTAGCTAATCCAGCAGGATTCCAATAACCAGCCGTACCATCTTTCACAGAAGCTACCTGGGCGCTACCCATAGCTAATCCTCGTGCTCCTGCACCAATGTTCAAAAACTCGTTGGAATACTTGCGCCACTGCCCAAAAGATGCAATACCGGCAAAGCAGAAGAAGAGGGTAAGAAAAAGTGCGGTATTTCTCATTTAGACAAATTTCAAATAAGCAATTTTGTTTACGATTGGCGTTAGAGTGGATTAAGCAAAAATAATTTTTATTACTGTCACATGCAATGTATTACAATATATTAAGAAAAATATTTGAGATAAACTACAAAGTACCGGCGCTTTGAAGAACGAACAACGTTGAAGTTTAGTTGTCATTGTATTTTCTTTAAACAATACTATTTTATCATGTCCACAGATAAGTGAAAACACTGGTTTACGTATTTTAAAACCAACTTTCACTCCTTAAAACTAACTACTAAGTTATTTACACATAATATATTCAGCATATATATTCTATAATCACCTTATTTTAATCGGTAAAATACCTCGATCCGGAGTTCATCTTTTGGCACAGAAACATTACAGAAGCCTACCTGAAGCTCCCTGGAACTGAATGAATTCTTACCCACCATATCTATCAGACTTCACTATCCACTAGTCATTACAAACATTCAACTCCTGAATCTATGGACCCCATAAACTTGTGAACTCCATCAATCCTCGTTTCACCATAATTCAACCACACGAGGGGTCCCCTTAATTCTGAAATCAATCGCTTCCTTCCCCAATTGTAAATTTCAAACTCCCATATCCACACATTCGTACTTACTTTTGCTGCTCAAAATTCACTTTACATATGAATCTCATAGAAGAACTAAGCTGGAGGGGAATGATCCAGGATATTATGCCAGGAACGGAAGAACAACTGCAAAAAGAGATGACTTCTGGTTATATTGGTTTCGACCCAACAGCAGATTCACTGCATATTGGTAGCTTGGTACCTATCTTATTATTAGTTCACTTGCAAAGAGCTGGGCATAAGCCTTATGTATTAGTGGGTGGCGCAACCGGCATGGTTGGAGACCCAAGTGGCAGAAGCTTGGAACGTAACCTTTTGAGCGAAGAGGTTCTTCAAAAAAACTTGGATGGTATAAAAAGTCAGTTACAAAAATACCTCGACTTTGGCTCCTCAAGGCCCAATGCCGCAGAAATGGTTAATAATTTTGACTGGTTTAAAAACATTAACTTCCTCGACTTTATACGTGATGCTGGTAAGCATATTACCGTGAATTATATGCTTAATAAAGACAGCGTACGCAAACGGATAGAAAGCGAGTCTGGCATTTCTTTTACCGAATTTACCTATCAATTGATCCAGGGTTACGACTTTTACTGGCTATACCAAAACAAAAACTGCAAACTTCAAATGGGTGGTAGCGACCAATGGGGCAATATTACCACCGGCACAGAACTAATTCGTAGAAAAACCGGGGGCGAAGCTTTTGCTTTCACCTGTCCATTGATCACCAAAGCCGATGGAGGTAAATTTGGGAAAACCGAACAAGGCAACATCTGGTTAGATCCCCAAAAAACCACTCCATACCAATTTTACCAATTTTGGCTGAACGCTGCCGATGCAGATGCAGAAAAATGGATCAAGATCTTTACTTTACTTGACCGGGTTCAAATTGAACAATTAATTGAAAACCATAGAGCAGATGCAAGTAAAAGGGTGCTGCAAAAGGCGTTAGCAAAAGAATTGACCATTTTTATTCATGGAGAAGAGGAATATAATAAGGCGATAGAAACCACAGAAAAGCTATTCAATCAGCAAAATGCTCCGGCAGAATCATTAAGTGTAGAAGATTTAGAAAGCATACAGGGAATTGAAAAAGTTGATTTTTCCAAGGAGTCTTTATCTCAAGGTATTGATATTGTAAATTTCCTTGCCGAAACAAAGATATTTCCCAGCAAAGGTGAAGCCCGTAAAATGATCCAGAATGGTGGCGTGAGTATCAACAGGAATAAGGTCCAAAGCTTGGAATTTATGGTTGAAAGTTCTCTATTGCTCCACCAACAATATCTCTTGGTCCAAAAAGGAAAAAAGAATTATTATTTGGTAAAAGCAGTTTAATAGGCATATATATATCACTAACTTAAAAGTTATAAAGGGGTATAAATGAAGATTCAATTTCAAAAAAATGAAGAAGTTGAGAAATTAAAATGGGTCATTTTCCAAGTAAAGTACTAATTCAAAAAAGCGAACTGTCTTAAAATTTAAAGCATACCAATATCTATCTAGCATTTGTATTGAAATGACGTTCAAGCATTAAAAAATTAATAAAATATTCAAGAGATTTTTGAAAAAAATTTGGCTGGTTTTTCCTGAGCTTTTATTTTTGCACTCCATTTAGCGATTGAGCTATGGTGTAACGGTAGCACTACAGATTTTGGTTCTGTCTGTCTAGGTTCGAATCCTAGTAGCTCAACAACCGGTTAGAAAGCTTCTAACCGGTTTTTTATTTTATATATTCTTACCATTGCTTATTACTGTTAATACTCTTGGTAATTAACAGATCATTAAAAACTATGCTGAACAAACATCTTTCCTAACCTTTCAATAAAATCCAAAACCAACCGTAATTACTTTAGATTTCATTTTATAAGATTGATTAAAACAACAAGCTCTGTTTATACAAAGAAGCGCCTTTGAAAGTATATAATAATGCTTATAAGAAGAATGTGAACAGTCAATAAAAAAGGCCGCATTACTGCGGCCTTGAACTTTATAAAGTAACAACTTATTGTTGTTGTTGATCTTTATTTTTTTCTTCCTGCTGTAATCTTTCTTTGATTTGAGCCAGAGCACCCAGGTCACCCAGGGTTGGCTTTTCAACTTTACCTTGCAGGTTCTTAACAGCCTTTTTGGTTTTATCAGCTTCAGCTCTGGCTTCCTTGCGGGCAGCATCTTTTTCCTGAGCTTGTGCTTGTTCCCAAATACGAGCGTGAGAAACCACAATGCGCTTTTCGTTGCGGTCAAATTCAATTACCATGAATTCTGCAGTTTCATCAGCACCTACGCTCTTGCCATCTTCTTTTGTCAGGTGGCGGTTAGGCGCAAATCCTTCCAGACCGTAAGGTAACTGTACGATAGCACCTTTGTCGTCTTTGCGGGAAACTGTTCCTTCATGAATAGAACCTACAGCGAAAGTATCTTGCAGGCTGGTCCAGGGATCTTCTTCCAGTTGTTTATGGCCCAGTTGCAGTTTGCGGTTTTCTTTGTCAATACCAAGGATCACCACGTCGATGCTTTCACCAACTTTAGTATACTCAGTTGGGTGGTTGAAACGTTTCAGCCAGCTAAGATCAGAGATGTGGATCATACCGCCGATACCAGCAGTTAATTCAACAAACACACCATAAGGAGTGATGTTTTTCACCACACCAGCATGACGGCTGCCTTCTGGAAATTTAGTTTCAATATCGCTCCAAGGATCTTCGGAAAGCTGTTTGATAGACAGGCTCATCTTGCGGCTATCTTTATCAAGAGTTACCACTTTAGCTTCATGCTCATCGCCCAGTTTGAAGAATTCTTTAGCGTTGATTGGTGTGTTAGCCCAAGTAATTTCAGATACGTGTACCAGACCTTCTACACCTGGCATAATTTCCAGGAATGCTCCATAATCTTCGATATTAACAACTTTACCTTTAACGATAGCTCCTTCCTGAATGGTATCAGGCAGCACATCCCAAGGATGAGGAGTCAATTGTTTCAGACCAAGAGAGATACGTTTTTTCTCGTCGTCGAAATCCAGAACCACTACGTTCAGTTTCTGGTCGAGTTTCAGCACTTCGCTTGGGTGATTGATGCGACCCCATGAAATATCGGTGATGTACAACAAACCATCTAAGCCGCCAAGATCCATGAACGCACCGAAGTCGGTGATGTTCTTTACAGTACCTTCCAGTACCTGGCCTTTTTCCAGCTTGCCAATGATCTGAGCACGTTGAGCTTCGATATCGCTTTCGATAAGCGCTTTGTGCGATACAACGGCGTTCTTAATGGCTTCGTTTATCTTAACCACTTTGAATTCCATTGTTTTGCCCACGAACTGATCGTAATCAGTAACAGGCTTAACGTCAATTTGAGAACCTGGCAGGAAGGTTTCCATACCAAACACGTCTACGATCAAGCCACCTTTAGTTTTGCTGGTAACAGTACCGGTAACAATTTCACCTGTTTTGTGAATTTCAACGATACGTTCCCAGGCACGAGTGATGCGGGCTTGTTTACGGCTGAGATTCAGATGACCATCTCTGTCTTCTTTTTCTACAACCATAACTTCCACTTCATCACCAACTTTCAGGTTTTGAAGATCACGGAATTCGTTCAAAGATACCAGACCGTCGCTTTTGAAACCGATGTTCAAAACAACGTCAGTTTTTGTGATACCAACAACCAAACCTTTGATCAGTTCTCCGTCATTGATCTGTACGAAAGTATTTTCGTATACTTTGTCGTACTTTTCCTTTTCCTCTTTGCTGTAGCTAGCAACATTGCGTTTGTCAATACTCCAGTCAAAGTCATCATGAGCTGTTTCAACTACAGGCTCTTGTGCAACTGCTTGTTGAGCAGCAGGTTGTGCTTGAGCCGCCTCAGCCTGAACAGGTTCATTTGTTGTCGCTGTAGATACTTCAGCAGCATTTTGTGCTACGGGAGCATTCTCCTGTCCTTCAGCGTTTGGGTTAACAATATTATTTTGATCCATAAAAAACCCGGTGGTTTTATCCGGGGCGGCAAAGATAACTAATAGTTTGAAGTTTGTGATTTATGGTTTATAGTTTTTTGTTATAGTTCAGGCTCATCAATACCCGGTTGCCCCATCTCGCACTTTTATTTTCTTCTTTGCATTTTTCTTTTCATAATCCAAAACTGCCTGCGGCTTGGGCAATTTTTTCTTATTATCAACCTCCTCTCCGTCATCATTTTTAGCTTCTTTCGAAGCCGTATTGGTGTTATCAGTTACGGCAATAGGTGCCAGATCATCATCTTCACCTTTAGTTTTCAATTTATCAAAAATCCATTCTTCCTTTTTTTCAACCTTGCCACTAAATGGATCATAATACTTCCAGGTACCATGTTTCAATGTAGTACCTTCTAATTTCACTACTCTTTTTTCAATAATTTTGGTAGGGTCGTTTACATCAAATACATCAACTGTATCATATGGATTTTCGGGGTTTACAGCCTTCCAGCTTTCCTCGCGCACAGGATTACCCATTTGGTTCAGGTAAACACTTTTGCCATTTTTTTGCCCCCACCGGTAGTTTTCAACAGCCATCAGATCGCCTTCCAAAGAAAAAATTCGCCACACACCTTCCTTCTTACTATTTTCAAAGACACCTTCTTCTTCGTAGCCACGTTCTCCCCTTACATTATCAACATGAATAACCCAGCGGCCTTGTTTAAGGCCTTTCATATCTACACAGTTCAAAGTATCTCCTTTTACACCAATAACGTATTCTTTGCATTGGGAGAAAGCATTGAAACCTGTCAGCAGGAATAATAAAGCAAGTATTCGCATAACGGCATATTTGTATTTTATTAACGTTAAATCCATTGTTTTATGTTATCAAAATTATCTGAAAGTAAATTTGTAAATGCCCATTGGCCCGTTACAATTTTGCCAAGGTTGCTTTTTAGCGGGTATTTTTGTTATAATGAGGAAACAAACGAAAGAAGTCAGGTTATTTTTTTTCAGCCAGCAGTTTGAGGATGGCATTAGAATTACTATTGCAGTTCTATTGCCTGCCTTGGTAGGAGCTTTTCTCGATCAATTTGAATTAGGGCTTACTTTTTCATTAGGAGCTCTGTTTACTAGTATTGTTGATGCACCAGGTCCCATTATTCACCGTAAAAACAGCATGTTCTTCTGTCTGATGTTTGTTTTTATCGTGACGATAGCAACCGGTTTTGCTCGGCAAAATGATATGATTATGGGGTTTGGGGTGCTGATATTTAGTTTCTTTTTCTCCATGCTCAACGTTTATGGACAGAGAGCTGCCCTGGTAGGCAGTGCCGCCCTGCTTTCAATGGCCTTGACCATGGACAAACCTGTTAACCTTTGGCAGGTAGTACCACAGAGCTTTATTGTTTTTTGCGGTGGTATTTGGTATATGATTATCAGCCTGCTCTCATATAGAGTCAGACCTTACAGGGCTGCACAGAGAGCTTTAGGGGAGTGTATAAGGGAGTTAAGTACCTTTTTAAGTATTAAGGCCAAATTTTATAATCCCGAAACGGATCTCGATGAAAACTACCAACAACTTGTCGCACAGCAAATAATAGTCAGCGAAAAGCAGGATGCAGTGCGGGAGCTTATGTTCAAGACCAGGCAAATTGTAAAGGATTCATCACCGGAAGGCAGAAGACTTGTACTTATATTTTCAGATACTGTCGATTTGTTTGAAGATATAACAGCAGCTTATTATGATTATAAATTGCTGCGGCAACGCTATGGTCAAAGCTGCATCTTAAAAGATATTAATTCAATAGCCACAGAAATGGCTATTGAATTGGATAATATTGGTGCGGCCATCTTTGCTGACGAATCTTATCATGTAAAGTTAAACACAGATGAAATTCTCTCTCAGTTAAAGAAGAAAATCGATGATCAGACTGCTATAGAATCAGAAAGTAACCTGATTTTAATGAAAATGTTGGTAAACATCCGCAAAATGATGCAGCGGCTGAATGATATTGCTCTATATTTTGAAACATCAGGCAAAAAAATAAACAAAGAGTTAAGAACCGATTATTCCAAATTTGTTGAACACCAAAGCCTCGATGCAAAGATTTTCCTAAACAACCTGAATTTTCAGTCGGCTGTGTTCAAACATTCATTTCGCGTGGCCGTTGCCTGTATCGTTGGTTTTATCATTGCCAAATCTTTTGCCTATAGCCAACATAGCTACTGGATATTGATGACCATTGTTTTCATGCTGAAACCAGCATTCAGTTTAACCAAACAGAGAAATTTTGAACGTATTGTCGGTACAATTACCGGTGGAATTATTGGTGCTACCATTTTGCATTTTATCGATAATAAAAATATTCTATTTGCCCTGATGGTACTGCTTATGATAGGCACATACAGCTTCCAACGGGTAAAATATTTTGTATTTGTTATATGCATGACACCTTTTATTCTAATACTTTTTAGCTTTTTAGGTGTTGGGTTTGTGGAACTTATTAAAGAAAGAGTGCTGGACACCGCAATTGGTTGTGTTATAGCTTTTCTTGCTGGATATTTGTTGTTTCCAATTTGGGAATCTGAACAACTGCATACTTATTTAAAAGATATGCTGTATGCTAATAACAAATACCTGCATAAAGTTGCTGAAGCCATGGCAGGTAAAATAGTAAACGTAACAGAATATAAACTCGCCCGCAAATCTGTATATGTAAGTTCAGCCAACTTATCGGCTGCTTTTCAGCGAATGCTTTCAGAGCCGAAAAACACACAAAAAAATAAGGCTGAAATACACCAGTTCGTAGTGTTGAACCATATTCTGTTTTCCAATATTGCGACACTTGCTTCAACTGTATTGAATCAAAAAGAGAAGGTATATCCTGAAGAGGTTATTCGTTCTGCGCGAAAGGCTTTGGGAATTTTGTGTGAGACATTAAACAAATTGGAACAAAACTGTACTACTTATGCAGATCAGATGTTAGTTGAGTATAAGCATGGAGAACAAACAGCGCAAACGGCAGATGACAGGTTGCTGAAGGAACAGCTAGATTTTGTTTATCGGCTGAGTAAGGATATTAGCAAAATAACAGATGTAATAGTTAGGGCTTAACGCATCTGAAATGCTTTAAATTTCACACAACACTAATGTCAGAATTTACACCAGGATGGTTTTGTGAGATCTATTTGCTCGATAGGTAGTGAACAGCAAGTTCATATCCTTTAAGGCCTAATCCGATAATACTGCCGGCTGCTTTTGCTGAAACATGTGATAATTTTCGGAATTCTTCTCTTGCGTGTACATTGGAAATATGTACTTCAACAACAGGCGTTTTGATGGCGGCAATTGCATCACCGATGGCAACAGAGGTATGTGTATACCCTCCTGGATTCATAATAATACCATCATAATCAAAGCCTACCCGTTGCAACTCATTAATGAGTTCTCCTTCCACATTGCTCTGGAAGTAGGTAAACGTAATATCAGTGTATTTTTCCTGCAGGATCTTAAAAAAATCTTCAAATGACTGGCTTCCGTAAATGCCAGGTTCTCTCTTGCCTAATAAGTTTAAGTTAGGGCCGTTGATGATTGCAATTTTCATGGTATGAAGGTAAGTGATGAAATAAATCCCGCCATACGGCGGGATTTATTTCATTATTTATGATTTTCTATCAGCTTGATAAAATCATCAAACAGATAACGGCTGTCATTGGGACCTGGGGTACTTTCAGGATGGTACTGCACTGAAAAAGCAGGTTTTCCTTTAACCCGAATACCTTCAATTGAACGATCATTCAGGTTTACGTGTGTGATCTCAATGTGATCAGCATTTTTCACAGCTTCAGGATCAACACCAAAGCCATGATTTTGTGTTGTGATCTCACAACGGCCTGTTATTAAATTTTTCACCGGGTGATTAACTCCTCTGTGACCATGGTGCATTTTGAAGGTAGGTATATCGTTGGCAAGAGCCAATAACTGGTGCCCAAGGCAAATGCCGAAGGTTGGCTTTTCTTCTTTCAGAATATTTTTTACTGTATCTACTGCATAATCCATGGAAGCAGGATCTCCAGGGCCATTAGAAATGAAATATCCGGCAGGATTGAATTTCTTTACTTCTTCTAAGCACGTTTTGGCAGGAAATACTTTAACATAAGCACCTCTGCTCACCATACAATTCAGGATATTGCGTTTCACACCATAATCCATTACTGCAATGCGTACCGGAGAAGAAGGATCGCCTAATTCATAAGGAACTTTTGTACTTACAAACGAAGCCAACTCCAAACCAGACATATCTGGCACTTCTTCCAATTTCTTCTTCAACACATCTGCATCCAGAATTTCAGAAGAAATGATACAGTTCATAGCACCCTTGCTACGAATGTGTGTCACGAGCGCACGTGTATCTACGCCTTCAATAGCAACAATATTTTGCTTTTTAAGATACTCGTCTAAAGAGCCTTGTGCTTTTTTACGAGAGTAAAGTTCTTCAAGGTTTCTGCCGATCAGACCTTTGATCTTAACGCCATCAGATTCCACATCTTCTAAACTTATTCCGTAGTTGCCGATATGAACATTGTTCATGATCAACACTTGTCCGAAATAAGAAGGATCGGTAAAAACTTCCTGGTAGCCGGTCATGCCGGTGTTAAAACAAATTTCACCGCCGGTAGTGCCAATAGTGCCAAAGGCTTTACCGTAGCAAGTGGTACCATCTTCTAAAACTAATACTGCAGGTTTGTTCTCCATTTTTTATTTGATTACGCAAAGAAACGAATTCAGTAAGTTTTGCTGTTCTTTAATTGTAAAAATTTGGTAAATGATATGTTATGAAATGTCAAAGGTAAAAGACCGCCTTGCGAAGCAGGCATAAAAAAGGCAAGATTAAAAAATCTTGCCTTTGTCTTATAAAACATCCTTCATTAACCTTGTTGATTTGATTCAGCAGATGAAGCTTCAGCAGCAGGTTGTTCAGCCGCAGGTGCAGCTTCTTGTGCCTCAGGAGCTGTTTCATCAGCACCTTCCGCTTTTTTTCTGCTACCACCACGACGTGTTCTTTTTGCTGGTTCTTTAGCTTCTGCTTTACCCTTACCGTAGATCTCATTGAAGTCAACGAGCTCGATCATTGCTAATTCAGCATTATCACCAGGACGAATGCCTAATTTGATGATACGGGTATAACCACCAGGACGGCCACCTACTTTAGGAGCGATGACGTTGAACAATTCTGTTACAGCGAATTTATCCTGCAAGTAGCTAAACACGATACGACGTTGGTGTGTTTCATTCTGCTTGCTTTTGGTGATCAAAGGCTCTGCATAAGTACGCAAAGCTTTTGCTTTGGCCAATGTAGTTACAATGCGTTTGTGCATGAATAACTGTGAAGCAAGGTTGCTGAGCAACGCATCTCTGTGTGCCTTCTTACGGCCGAGGTTGTTAATTTTGTCTCCGTGACGCATGACTTTTTTGTTTTATTCGGCTACACCGTGTCAGGATTTGCAGCCTACGTTTTAATTAAAAATCTTCTTTGTCTACTCCGAGTTTGCTCAGGTCCATACCAAAATGCAAACCTCTTTCATTCAACACTTGTTCAATTTCAGAAAGAGATTTCTGACCGAAGTTGCGGAACTTCATCAGGTCTTCTTGCTCGTATTGTACCAATTCACTCAAACTATTGATCTTGGCGGCTTTCAAGCAGTTGAAAGCACGAACGCTCAGGTCTAAATCTTCCAGGGGCGTTTTCAATACTTTGCGCAGTTGCAATGTTTGCTCGTCAACGATGTCCTCTTTCTTTTCTTCCTTGCTGTCGAATGTGATGTTCTCATCCGTAATGATCATCAGATGCTGGATCAAAATACGGCTGGCTTGTTTTACAGCTTCTTCCGGGTGAATAGTTCCATCAGTGGTTACATCCATTATCAACTTCTCAAAGTCGGTACGTTGTTCCACACGGGTATTTTCAATGCTGTATTTTACATTCTTGATCGGAGTGTAAATAGCATCAATAGGAATATAACCTACAGGAGCATCTTTAGGTTTGTTCTCTTCTGCAGGTACATAACCCCGACCTTTGCCTATAGTCAATTCAATATCCAGCTTAACGGAGCTGTCCAGAGTACAGATCAGCAACTCAGGATTCATGATCTGGAAAGAATGAGTACCGTCAGCAAGCATACCGGCAGTGAACTCAGTTTTGTTTTTGATGCTCAGCATGATGCGTTCATTCTGAACATCGTGGTCAACCACCTTTTTAATACGAACCTGTTTCAGGTTCAGGAGGATTTCAACCACATCTTCAGAAACACCATGGATTGTAGCAAATTCATGCTCCACGCCTTCAATTTTCACACCTACAATAGCATAGCCTTCCAAAGAGCTAAGCAAAACGCGGCGCAATGCGTTTCCAATGGTTACGCCATAACCTGGTTCCAATGGACGAAATTCGAACTGAGCTTCAAAGTCAGTTACTTTTTGAAGAACGATCTTATCAGGTTTCTGAAAATTTAAAATAGCCATATCGATTTACGATTTACTTTTTTTACGATTTGGGCTGCTAAGAGGGTAAAAACTCTTAGTATCCATTATTTAGAGTACAACTCGACAATCAGTTGTTCCTTGATATTCTCAGGAACGCTTTCCCTTTCAGGGTAAGTGATGAATGTTCCTTGCATTTCAGTTTCATTCCAATCCACCCAGTTGAACTTTTGGTTCTTTCCACGCATCTGACTGGTAACAGAAGTGTTGTCTTTGCTCTTATCTTTCAAAGAAACAATGTCACCAGGTTTTAATTGGAAAGAAGGAATGTTTACTACTTCGCCGTTTACAGTAATGTGCTTGTGGCTCACCAACTGACGGGCAGCAGGACGGGAAGGAGCAATCCCCATACGGAAAACTGTGTTGTCCAGACGTGCTTCTAACAACTTGATAAGGTTCTCACCGGTAACACCTTTACGGCGGGCGGCTTCTTCAAAAGTTTTGCGGAATTGTTTTTCCAATACACCGTAAGTGTATTTTGCTTTTTGTTTTTCGCGAAGCTGTAAGGCGTATTCGCCTAAGCTTTTGCGTTTACGGGCAGCACCGTGCTGACCGGGAGGGTTACTGTTTTTACCCAGCCATTTACCATTGCCCAGAATGGGCTCACCAAAGATTCTGGAAATTTTGGTCTTAGGACCATTGTAACGTGCCATAATTATTATTTCATTTCCGCTTTTTAGAAACCGGTGTTTAATCAGTAAAAACGGTAAAAATCAATCAAACACCCTTTATAAATATGAAATATTAAGTACGTAATACGAGGTACGAAGTACAAAGCAAAAGCGTTACCCACTTCATACTTTGCATTTCGTACCTCGTACTTGCTTATCTAAACTCTTCTTTTCTTAGGAGGACGGCAACCATTGTGTGGCAATGGAGTTACGTCTTTGATCATAGAGATCTCGATACCGCTGTTGGCCAATGCACGGATAGCACTTTCACGACCAGCACCAGGACCTTTTACATAAACATCTACTCTCCTCAAACCTGCATCTACTGCTACTTTAGCAGCGTCTTGAGCAGCCATCTGAGCTGCGTAGGGGGTGTTCTTTTTTGAACCTTTGAAACCCATTTTACCAGCGCTTGACCAGGAAATAACCTGACCTTGCTTGTTCGTTAAACTAACAATAATGTTGTTGAAAGAAGCAGTAACGTGGGCATCGCCATAGGTATCAACCTTCACGATCCTCTTCTTTGCAGCAGCTTTAGCGCTTACTTGTGCTTTTGCCATTTTACTTAGGTAATCTTTAAATTGTTTCGAAAATGATCATCCCGCTATTGCGGGACAACTGAACCAACCCTCCCCGTCGAAGCACCGGATCCGGCATCAGTTCAAAAGCTTCGTATAAAAAAGTTGCGAGCAACCAGTTTTGAGCATCGATACAAAACATCCGAAGCTCAAAACCATCCGCTCGCAACCTATCTTATTTCTTAGGAGCTTTCTTTTTACCAGCAACTGTCTTACGTTTTCCTTTACGTGTACGGCTGTTGGTTTTAGTACGCTGGCCTCTTACCGGGAGACCTTTACGATGACGAAGACCACGGTAGCAAGCAATATCGAGCAAACGCTTGATACTCATTTGCACTTCAGAACGCAAAGCACCTTCTACTTTGAATTCATCATTGATAGTAGTACGGATGGCATTCAAATCTTCATCATTCCATTCGTTCACTTTCTTGTTTCTGTCAATATTGTTCTTGTCAAGAATGTAACGAGCTGTAGAAGGGCCTATACCAAATATGTAGGTAAGACCAATTTCGCCTCTTTTATTTTTTGGTAAGTCAACGCCGGCAATACGAGCCATAATTTAATTGCTATTTACGATTTTAGATTTACGATTTCTAAACCAGGAGATTCCTCTTCCCAGCTCTTATCCTTGTCTTTGTTTAAAGCGAGGGTTCTTTTTGTTGATCACATACAATACACCCTTGCGACGCACAATTTTGCAATCGGCACTACGCTTCTTAATTGATGCACGAACTTTCATGACTGTTTATTACGGTTTCTAATTTTAATTTAAGCTATCTCTACTTTTCCTTTCTATTTATAACGGAAAATGATCCTTCCGCGACTTAAATCATAAGGACTCATCTCTACACCTACCTTATCGCCAGGCAAAATACGTATGTAGTGCATCCTCATCTTGCCGGAAATAGTAGCCAGTATTTCATGGCCATTCTCCAACTTCACCCTGAACATAGCGTTTGACAAGGCTTCTAAAATAGTTCCGTCCTGTTTAATTAATGGTTGCTTCGACATACAGATTTTGGGAGCGCAAAGATATAAGTATTAAGCGGAAAAAAGAAAAACGGAATTAAATATTTAACACCAAATAGGTCATTTTTGCAGCTTTTTCTTCAAAAAACTGCCTTTTCATGATATTTTGGGGAGGAAAATAAGCAAGCCGTGGTTTCTGAAGCTCCGAAAATACGGCTTGCCAAAATAAATTTTAAGGAGCTACTGGCTTTTCGAGGGGCACTTTAGTCATTTGGAGGTAGTGGTTTTGCAGTTCGTGTACATAAAGGGGGTGCTCAAAATGGCGGCGGTCTTCCCGGTACCAAATGTCGAATTTGGTATAATTTCCGGGATCATGTACTAATACACGAAAGGGCCCCTTCATGTATTTTACCCCATCTTCAGTTTCTTGCCGCTCAAAGCCCAGCATTAAGAGTTCCTTCTCGGTAAGGGGTACGGGTATGATCTCTTCCGGCGTATACCAGAATTCCTGGACGCCATTATAGATACAAGCCATGTTTTCTTCGCGGCTTATATCCTCAACAATACCCTCTCTTTCTATTCCTTCATCAATTACTTTTACAACATCTCCAATTTTCAGGTCAGTGATCTTTACCATAGATTTTTTTTTAAAAGGTACTATGTTTAATTTAGAATAATGATGACCCTATAAAAATCTGGCCAAGTCATTATTCGGCCCAACTCATCACATAATTCTCATTTTCAATTTCCAATGCCTGTTTCGTAATCATTAAAGGGTGGAATGTGTCTACCATTACAGCCAATTCCTTAGTTTCTTTTGCTCCAATGCTTTTTTCTACAGCACCAGGATGTGGGCCATGTGGAATACCGCCAGGGTGTAGGGTAATCATACCACGAGTTACGTTTTTCCGGCTCATAAAATCGCCATCCACATAGTAAATTACCTCGTCACTGTCAATATTGCTGTGGTTGTATGGGGCCGGAATGGATTGAGGATGGTAATCAAATAGCCTGGGCACAAAAGAACAAACCACATAATTGTGGCCCTCAAATGTCTGGTGTACGGGAGGTGGTTGGTGAACCCGACCTGTTATAGGCTCAAAATCATGGATAGAAAAGGCAAAGGGATAACAGCTACCATCCCATCCTACCACATCAAAGGGATGTGCTGCATAATGGATATTATATAAGATTCCCTTCTTCTTTGTCTTTATCATAAAATCTCCCCTTTCATTATGTGTGGTTAGGTTCTGGGGCGGTCTTATGTCTCTTTCACAATAGGGGGAATGCTCGAGCAATTGCCCATATTTACTGAGATACTTATGGGGAAAACGGATGGGACTAAATGATTCCACAATAAAGAGCCTGTTCTGCTCATCATTAAAATGTATCTGGTAAATGGTCCCCCGTGGAATGACCAGGTAGTCACCATAGCCAAAAGGTATTTCACCATACATGGTTCTTAAAACCCCGCTACCCTCATGAACAAAGATCATTTCATCAGCATCTGCATTCTTATAAAAATAATCACTAATACTTTGCTGCGGGGCAGCCAATACCAAATAAACGTCATTATTGACCAGTACAGGAGTGCGACTTTCCAGAAAATCCTTTGCTGGCTTAATGTTAAAACCTTCGAAACTCCGGTGCTTCAGCATCTTTTCTTCTGCAACCTCAGGCGTAACATTGACCGGCTTCTCCGTTTTAACGATTTGTGTTGGGGGGTACACATGGTAAAGCAAAGAATAGTCGTTGGAGAATCCCTCCGTAGAGAATAGTTGTTCAGAATAAAGTCCACCATCCTGTTTGCGGAATTGGGTATGGCGTTTATGAGGAACTTCCCCAAGCTTATAGTAATATGGCATACAAAAGTTTGTGAGTTAAATTTAATAAACTTATTCCGTCATAGGTTTTACATTGCACTTTTTGAACACTATGACTAGAATAGGACTTATTTCTGACACACATAATTATTTAGATGAATCGGTTTTCAAGCATTTTGACCAATGTGATGAAATCTGGCATGCAGGCGATTTCGGCACCTCTGCAATTTCTGATAGATTAAAAGCTTTTAAGCCTCTGAAAGGAGTTTACGGGAACATTGATGGATTAGATATTCGTAGCCAATTCCCTGAAAAACTCCGTTGGAAATGCGAAGATGTTGAAGTATTTATGACGCATATAGGCGGTTATCCCGGTAAATATAAACCCATCGTAAAAGATGAGTTTAAAACGAACCCGCCACAACTCTTTATTTGTGGCCATTCTCATATATTAAAGATCATATATGATCCAAAGTTCAATTGTTTGCACATCAATCCTGGGGCTGCTGGTAATCAGGGCTGGCATAAAGTACGCACCCTTGTACGCTTTTCTATTGATGGCAAGGATATAAAAGATTGTGAAGTTATTGAGTTGGGTGTGATACCAAATTAAATTAGGTAGTACGGTATTGTATTTATTGAAAGCCGCAACCATCAAGAAGTTTTTACCTCCAACCTCTAACCTCGTACCTCGTAACTCTAACCTCGTACTTCCTACCTCCTACCTCTTACTTCGTACCTCGTACTTCTAACTTGGTATAAGGAGAATTTGAACCCTCTCCTATAGCATAAAACAAACCCCGGAACCATGTAAGCTCCGGGGTTTGTTTTATAAGGATGTCCGACAAATAGGTTAAAACCAACCTCTGCCCTCTCCTGCTAAACGGAACGGCCAGGGAATAGAAATTAATATGATCAACAGGGCGAGTATATAAAAGATTACGGTTCTGCGATGTTTTACTCTGTCTGGCCTGTTTTTCTTGCTTTGTGCTTTACCCACATGCAACAGGATAATAGCGATCAACATTCCTGCAAAGTGTTCTACTGCATAAAAACGGGAAACCGGATCTTTCATTACTTCTCCTACCCCACCTTTATTCTGTATTGATTGATACCCCCATGCGCCAGCAAACCATAAGTAAAGTCCAATGAGCAACATTAAATCAGCAAAAATCGTGAGGAGTAATCCTGTTCTGGCATGGCCGGCCGTAAATGGCTTGTCACCTGCACCGATACTCTTAAAAATAGCGATCAACAATAATAATAAAACGATCCAACGGCCTATGCTATGCGCCATTACAAGAAGATTGTAAATGTTGCTGTCCATGTTACTTTTTTTGATTGACGCCAAAACTACAACAGCTTTTGATATTCTGTTCTATTAATTTAAACACCTTAGCTTTGATATTATGAAATTAAAGACAGTTTGTGCTTTGCTGATGGTTGTTTTTCTTGGCTGTTCCAGCGGCGATGATGAAGGATCAATTCTGAACCAACCTCCTTACAATACTGTAACAGATAGCATCCGGCAATTTCCTGATCGCGCAGACTTGTATCAAAGGCGCGGCAATCTTTTATTACAGGCTGAAGAACGTGAACTGGCTGAAGCTGACTTTAAAAAAGCATGGAACCTGCAAGGCAGTGAAGACAATGCTGTTAGCCTTGCCAGTATATTGATGAAAAAAAACAGCGACTCCGCCATCTTGTTTATTGAGCAGGCATTACAAAAATTACCTCAAAGCATAGTATTACAAGTCAGTCTGGCCCGTGGCTATCAACAAAAAAAGAATTATGAAGGGGCACTGGCTGTCTGCAACAATATTATTGCTCAATATCCTAACCAGATCGATGCTTTATTATTGAAGGCAGAATTACTGCAATCTTTGAAAAGGGAAAAAGAAGCCTTGCAAACTTTAGAGCAGGCTTACAAATATGCTCCTTTTGACGCAGAATTGGCTTATAACCTTGCATTTGAATATGCCGAGGCAAAGAATCCAAAAGCTTTGACTGTTGCTGACTCGTTGATCAAAATGGATACGTCTCAAAGTCATGCAGAGCCTTATTACATTAAAGGAGTCTATTACGCCAACAACGGCAATTCAATCCAGGCTCTTGATCTTTTCAATCAGGCAATTCAGCATGATTATTATTTCCTTGATGCTTACATGGAAAAAGGCACATTGTTTTATGACAACAAAGATTACATCCAGGCATTGAAAACATTTCAGTTAGCTGCAAGGGTATCACCGACGTTCGCAGATGCATATTACTGGCAGGGAAAAACACAGGAAGCAATGGGCAAAAAGCTAGAAGCCAAACAAAATTACCAACGGGCTTACAGCCTTGATAAAAGCTTAACAGAAGCCAAAACTGCTGCTGAGAAGTTGTAATTGGATTTGAAGTTTGATATTTGCGGCCTGAAACTGGAAATCCCAAATTATAAATCATTAATATTTTATGCCTTTAGTTGCCCCTTCCCTGCTGGCTTCGAACTTTCTTCGGTTAGAAGATGAGTGTAAAATGCTGAACGAAAGCGAGGCCGATTGGTTGCATTTGGATGTAATGGACGGTCGTTTTGTCCCCAATATTTCATTTGGCCTGCCGGTAATTGAACACATCCGGAAAGCAACCACTAAAGTTTGCGACGTGCACCTGATGATCGTTGAGCCTGAGAAATACATAGAGGACTTCAAAAAGGCTGGCGCGGACGTTTTAACTGTCCACTATGAAGCCTGCAACCATTTGCACAGGGTAGTACAGCAGATTAAATCATTGGGCATGCAGGCTGGCGTTTCGTTGAACCCACATACACCTGTTGCTTTATTGGAAGACATTCTGGAAGATGTGGACCTGGTACTCATCATGAGTGTAAACCCTGGTTTTGGAGGACAGAAGTTCATACCCCAGTCGTTTAAAAGAATTCGTCAATTGCGGCAAATGATCGACGAACGAAACCTCAACGTCAAAATTGAAGTAGATGGTGGAGTTACAGTAGAAAATGCAGGACAACTGGTTGCGGCTGGTGTGGATGTATTGGTGGCAGGCAATACGGTTTTCAAATCTGCTGACCCTAAAGCAACCATTGCATCCCTGAAAAGAGCTAAATAAAAGATCTGCCTGGTCCTGTGCCAATTACTTTTAAGTTTTATAAATAACTGGCTTGTGAATCTACGTTCCATTTTTCTCTGCTTTTTCTTTGCCATGCTAACAGTTACACTGTTTGCTCAGAAAAAGTTAGCAACGGTCAGCGGCAAAGTAGTCAATGAAAATGAAGATCCATTAGCCGGTGTATCCATAATCATTCTTGGTCAGCAAACTGGTATTGTTACTAATGACTCAGGTTTGTTTAAATTAAAAGTGCCGGCAGACAGGGCTTTTGCATTGGTATTTTCCTTTTCAGGATATCAATCCGTTCAGCAAAACTTCATTTTGAATGAAGGTGAGGAGGAATATGTAACGATTCATCTTCAATTGAGCTCACAAACCTTAAAAGAAGTTATTGTCACAGACCAGCGGGAACGCACAGAAGTTGGATTGATCCGTCCCAATCCTAAGTCTGTACTCCAGCTACCATCAGCAGTTACTGGAATTGAAAGCTTGATCAAAGTGTTTGTCGGTTCCAATAATGAACTCACATCTCAATACAATGTACGTGGAGGCAGTTACGATGAAAACTTAATCTATGTAAACGACTTCGAAATATTCCGTCCCTATCTGGTACGCAGCGGACAGCAGGAAGGCCTAAGCTTCATCAACCCGGAAATGGTGCGTAATATTTCCTTTTACAATGGCGGTTTCCAGGCCCGTTATGGAGATAAGATGAGTTCCGTACTGGATATTCAATATAATAAGCCCCGGGCTTTTGGTGGTTCAGCTTGTGTAAGTATATTGGAGCAGGGACTCCACTTCGAAGGTCTTTCTGCAAAAAACAAACTTTCATATATTATTGGAGCTCGTAACCGCAGCAACCGCAATCTGTTGAGCCGTCAGGAAACAGAGGGAAAATATGTGCCTTCTTCTGCAGATCTGCAGGCTTTGATCAATTATCAGTTCTCTTCCAAATGGAATGCTGAAATGCTGGGCAATATTTCACAAACTAAATTTTCCCTGATCCCGCAATTCAGCCAGTTAACTTCTTCTGTATTATCTCCTTTCTTCACGGCAAACTTGGGTGTAGATATTTATTTTGAAGGAAGAGAAAAAGATGCCTACGCAACTAAAATGCTTGGTTTTGCTACCACCTTTCAGCCCAATAAAAAGCTAAAATTAAAATGGCTGGCCTCAAGATTTCAGAATGATGAAGAGGAAAACATAGACATTGCCGGGGCTTATCTCTTCGGTGATCGTGAATTTGATAAATCAAAATCTACATTCGGAACTATAGTAAACCCTTTGGGTGCAGGTGTTTATCAGACCTACGCCAGAAATGATTTAAATATTACTGATTATAACTTTTCACATAAGGGGATCTTGAACCAGGGCAAGCATTCGTTCCAATGGGGTGCAGGATATGATCATACTGCAATTAAAGACCAGTTGGATGAATGGGAACTCCAGGACTCTGCAGGCTACTCCTTACCCTACAATCCCGATGTTTTGCATCTCAACAGGGTGGTAAAATCAGCAGCAGACCTGAACATTAATAAGTTTCAAGGCTATATACAGGACAATATTCTTTTCGGCGACTCTTTGAATGCTTTCACATTACAAGCAGGTTTGCGGTTTAATTACAATGATCTGAATAAGGAGTTCCTGGTATCTCCAAGGTTGAACGCTTCATGGAAACCCGGCTGGCAAAGAGATATTATTTTCAGGGCAGCAGTAGGTGCTTACCACCAGCCACCGTTTTACCGCGAATTAAGACGATACAATGGTTCTGTAAACACACAAGTGAAGGCACAAAAGAGCTGGCAAACTGTTGCTGGACTGAATTATAACTTCAAAGGCTGGAACAGACTGTTGCGTTTTACTGCGGAGGCTTATTATAAATACATGACCGATGTTATTCCTTACGATATTGACAATGTTCGTATTCGCTATTTTGGAGAAAACAGCGCCAAAGCCTATGCAGCAGGTTTGGAAATGCGGCTGTTTGGTGAAATTGTAAAAGATGCTGAAAGCTGGATAAGCCTCGGTATCATGAGAACCAGGGAAGACCTGAAAAATGATTTTTATACAGTTTACAAAGTCGATTCGCTCAACAAGCCTGTCGACAGCTCTATTACACAAGGCGGATGGCTGCGCCGTCCTACAGACCGTCTGATTACTTTTGGAATGTTCTTTCAGGACTACCTTTCAACAAATAAGAACTTTAAAGTTTACCTGAACACTTTATATGGAAGTAATTTACCGTATAATATACCAGGCAGCGTAAAGTACAGAAACGCATTGATCATTGATCCTTATATACGTGTAGATATAGGTTTTAGCGCCCTACTGCTGGATACGGAAAAACAAAACCGGCGCAGCCATAGTCCTTTCAGGAACTTTAACAACATTTGGGCTAGTTTGGAGGTGTTTAATCTAATTGACCGCTCTAATACAATTTCATACCTGCTGATTAAAGATTTTGCCAATAACACGTTCACTATGCCTAATAGATTAACACCAAGATTGGTAAATGTAAAGCTTGTGGCACGATGGTGATTGGCAACAGTCAGCATTATTTATCCAACCAGAATTCGTCGTGATAAGTTTCTTTAACATTTTCTTCTTCCAGCAAATGCGCACCAATCTTTTCTAATTGACAGGATGATGCAATAGTTTCAATAAAAGGAAAGAGCACCCTTTCTTCAAATCGTATATGTAGATCAATAATTCTAACCAGCCTTTCCAGCCCCTCGTATTCGGGACGTTTTTGTATCAATTCTATTTTAAATTGTATACCCTCGTGTTCTTCAAGCATTTTTTCCATCATGGGATGATGGGCAGATAATATTTGCAGAAGTTCTTCCTCCTCTTTTTTAAAATGATTCGAAAAGTGGTTTACCCATGACCAAACGCAAAAGTCAGCCATCCTGCGGCAAGCAACTCCCTTTTTAATACCTTGTCTGATTTTCCATCCAAATAAAAGTCCATCATGATGCTCACGGGAAAATGGCTTCAAAGATTCACTGCGCCTGATTGGTTTTAATGCTGTTGCCATACAACAAAACTATTCTGGCCTCAGGAGCAAGAATATGACCCAGGTTATAAGAAATAGAAATTTTTGTCAATTGTTGACTTATCCTGTAGCTAAACTTTAATGGATTAGTTTGTTCAAAGCAAAGAATAAACTGGACTGATATCAACTTGATCCAAGTACAGATCCAGTCTCTTATAATTACTAAAGGCATGAACTTTTTGGATCTTATTTGTTTTTCTATGAAACCAAACCTCACAGTAAAATCCCCACAATTTAAATAGGGCTACATTACAACCTGCTGACCGCCGGTAAACATCTAGATATACACCATAATCCTCTAAAACAATTATTCTTTCTTCTTCACACAAGGTAAGGAACTGGTTGAGATTCAAGGTTTGCATAGTGAAGGCTTTGGTTGCACAGTAAATTACAAAATTGTTTATGAAGCATCAAATAAAAAGTAAGTTATATCTATTTCTCCATATATATTTTGGAGCTTAAATAAAAAGATGCTTATAGCTGGTTAAAAAAGTAAATTATAATGTTTATACGGATAAAATAACCTGGACAAATTTTGCTAAAATAATAGGTAGTCAAATGGAAAAGATTGGAGCTAATGCTTCCATTTATCAGATTGTTCTTGTAAATAACAAGAATACGCCTTACTTTGCATTCGCTTATTCTCATAAGCAGTTAGTTTTGGTTGCGGCCCTCGTTTCTACGAGGGCCTTTTTTATTGATATATAACTTGTTTTACTTGGGATGAAAGATATGAAAAGTTTTAATGCAATGAATTCACGCAATCAACATTTCGTACCAAATTATAAATATTCGCATGCCATTGATTAACATTTGCCTCCCTCACTAAATTAACTCCGGCCTGCAGCAGATGCATTTCCTTAGAATGTTCAAGTGAAAGGCAATTAATTCTATCCGGCATTGCACGCGTTAGTTTTTCCTGAAAGTAGTTCACAGGCTCAGGGAAGCCCTTAAGTAGTAGGAAACAAGGCTGTTGCGAAAGCCCCACTGCAACAATGGCAAGAAGGCTTTTAATTTCTCTAATTGTTTTCTAATACGATCTTAAGCAGATTCTAATCAATTGGGATGCGAAGGTTTATACTTTTGCAAGGATAGCTTTAAAGCTTTAAGTATATTAGTTTTTGTCGGCCTTCGTTTTTACGAAGGCTTCTTTCTGTTTACCAATTACCGCAAACTCCACAACTCCCACAATATGGTTTGATGTCTTAAACCATTTACGATCTGAATCCATACTACTCAACTAAAAATGAAATAATTGGTATAAATAATGCCTTTTCGAAGCGAATGGCCAACGAATCGGCCAATGAGGATAAATAAAAAAGCTGCAAGCGATTGATCAACAACTACTTGCAGCTTTCTAAATGTGCCCCAGGCGGGAGTTGAACCCGCACGGCCATTGCTGGCCACAGGATTTTAAGTCCTGCGTGTCTACCAGTTCCACCACCAGGGCTCCAAAAAAAATCCTCCCGAAACTATGGGAGGAAATTCTGAGCGGAAGACGAGGCTCGAACCCGCGACCTCAACCTTGGCAAGGTTGCGCTCTACCAACTGAGCTACTTCCGCGTTTTAAGAACTTATCGTTTGGGGTTGCAAAAATAGGATTTCTGTAATTTCCACCAAACTTTTTTTTTACTTTTTTTACTTGTATTTCGGAGTATACAAAGTGCTTTCCTGAACGTTCGGTTCGATCTTGGTTCTTTTATAACCTTCACTATACAAACGAGCACATGTACCAAATGAAAATGCCAAAATACAGAACACAGATAAGTAAAAAATAAAAGCAGATGATGATACCCAGTTGTGAGTAAAATCCCTGTCTTGTACTTTCTGCAATTCTTCTCTGTATTCGTGTTCTCTATACTCGTGCTGTAATTCCATACATGCGTTTTGAGGTGGCAAAAATAATAGTAGCCGCTGAATTTTTCAAACTCTTTTCAACTTATTTTTTCACCTTTATGATTTCAGAATAACGGGTTTTCTTCTTCACAAAATGCTGCCATATAACAATACCATTGTAAATACCATGTAAGCTGCTAATGGGTAGACGTGGATAACCTCTTCTCTTTCTTTTATGAAAAACACACCAACGTATAAAAGCAAGATGCGCTTTTATAATAGCGATAAAATAGCCACCATCCCCAGATAGCAATCCTTTTAATGCTGAAATCTGGTCAAGCGCCATGCGGAAAGGAATTTTCCACCATTTCTCCGACCATGGCAGGTTCTTAGCCAACATGATCTGGTTGTTGCGGAAATTCAGAAAGGTTTTCTTAGAATTGCCCTTTGGCAATGTGCCTCCACCTACATGATGAACTACCGAAAGCGGACAGCAATAAAGTTTATAGCCTGATAATTGCAAACGCCAACACAGGTCGATCTCTTCCTGGTGCGCAAAAAAGTATTCATCAAATCCTTCAAGCTGTTTATAAATGCTGCTCCGGATCAGCAAAGCTGCGCCACTTGCCCAAAACACTTGTTCTGTTGTATCATATTGCCCATTGTCTTCTTCACACACATCGAAAATACGCCCGCGGGCAAACGGATAACCAAAGGCATCTAACCAACCGCCGGCGGCACCAGCATACTCAAACATTTTTTTATTCTTGTACGCTAATATCTTGGGCTGACAGGCCGCATTTCTTGAGTCTCTTTCTAATAATTCCAACATTGGTTGCAGCCAGTTGGGCGTAATTTCAACATCGGAATTCAGCAGCATGTAATAATCAGCCTCTACCCTTTTCAAAGCTTCGTTATAACCTTTAGCAAAGCCAAAGTTCTGAGGCAGTATAAGAACTTCTACCTTGGGAAAGTTAGACCTTAAAAAATCAATAGAACCATCTGTTGAAGCATTGTCGGCTACAACAACTTTATAGTTATCGTAAGAGGTCGACAATACCGAAGGCAGAAACTGCTCCAGGTAATGTTTGCCGTTCCAGTTTAAAATTACAATTGCAACAGAAGGATAATAAGCCAATTTTCAACTGATTAAGTTTCAAAAATAAGTGAAGAGGGAATAACAGGTACCTCTAACTTCGTGATTACTATTTATTTTTATACATAGCATGCTTCGACAATTACTGGACTGGAGGGTTTTACTGGCAGTCATCGCCATACTGATCGTGAGCGGTACAATCTGGTATTCGTCCTACTTGGCTGAAAAAATAGAAAAGGAAGAACGGCAAAAAGTGGAACAGTGGGTTGAAGCCAGCGCTTCACTGTTTAATCCGTTAAATACAGATACAAGGCTGCCATTTAAGATCGTTCAGGATAATGACGACATCCCTATTATTGCAACCAACGAAAAAGATAGCATCACAGGTTACCAAAACCTGGATTCTTCACTTGCAGAAAAAAGCCCCAATTTTCTAAAGCGAAAACTAAAGCAGTTTAAATCGGAAAATCAGCCTATTATTTGGACTGATCCGCTCGATACCACCAGAGTTAACCGTTATTATTATGGTCATAGCAAATTATTGAAGGAAGTTCAGTATTACCCCTTGGTGCAATTATTCATTGTTGGCTTGTTCATCACCTTTACGCTTTTGCTATTGCGAAGCAGCTACCGGTCTACACAAAATCAGGTTTGGGCGGGTATGGCAAAGGAAACAGCCCATCAGTTAGGTACCCCTGTTTCATCGCTGGAAGGCTGGCTGGAAATCCTGAGAGAAGTGCCGCACAATGAAAAAGTAGTAAAAGAATTGGAAAAAGACATTTCACGATTGCGACTGGTTTCAGACCGGTTTGGAAAAATAGGAAGCACTCCGAAGTTGGAAGAACACAATGTTGTTGACCAGGTAGAAGATATGGTAGAATATATTAGAAAAAGAGCTTCCGGCAAAGTGATGTTTGCCATTAACACCCACCAGAAAACATACATACCGGCGCGCTTATCAGGTCCGCTGTTTGACTGGGTGATTGAGAACTTGTTAAAGAATGCATTGGATGCTATGGAAGGTAAAGGATCTATTACGATCAACATTATGGAAGATCAAAATAATGTGATCATTGATATTACTGATACCGGGAAGGGCATCAGTAAGCAAAACTTGTCAAAAGTTTTTAAGCCTGGCTTTACAACCAAAAAGCGTGGCTGGGGCCTGGGGCTGACACTTTCCAAGCGAATTATAGATCAATACCACAAAGGCAGTTTGACAGTTAAAAGTTCCGAACCAGGAAAAGGCACAACATTTCGCATTGTTTTGAAAAAATAAATACATTTGCAACCCGTTACTCCAACAAGCCCAGGTGTTGAAATTGGTAGACAAGCCACTTTGAGGTGGTGGTGCCCGAAAGGGCGTGCTGGTTCGAATCCAGTCCTGGGCACTTTTCCAGTTTAGGTTCAATTTTCTTAAAAAGTCCTCTATTGACTTCAAAGGTCTCTTTGTTGCTGTAGAGGATTTCTTTTATTATCGTGGCTTATTTAGAGTTGTAAATAAAATTTCAAGAAAATCACAATAACATCCCTCTACACGTTGTAGTACTAGGTCTACAAAACTATCCTAACCTGCTCTATTTTCTTTCCCTGAAGGTGTTTGTTCCTTTGCATAGATATTCCAAAATGCCAAACCGCCAACTGACTATATTACTGATAGATGACAACTACAAATTTGTAGAAAGAATGATCAGTTTGCTCAGTGAGCTGGCTGTCATCGGTGAAATAAAGGTGGCGTCAAATTATGAAGAAGGGAAGAGAATCTTGGAAACACAGATGCCTGACTTGGTGTTACTTGAAATCCGTATTCAGGGAAAAAGTGGAATAGAACTGTTGAGATTCATAAAAAGCTCAGAGCAAGCCTGCCAAGTGATGATGGTCACCAACCAGGTCGATGATTATTACCGTAATCTGTGCCAAAAATTAGGTGCTGATTATTTTTTTGATAAAACGAACGATTTTCCTGTGATACCCGATGTAATCCGTGAAATGAAAATTCCATAATCTGTATCCTTCCTAAAAATACTGCGGCATTCTCGCGTCCTGCCATAATCAACATGATCAGAAAGATGCCGGTTTAACCCATAAACTATATGATACATCCAATGGAAGCTGCTATTAACGCAAAAAAAAATATATTACTGATAGATGATGACGAGGATGATTGTTTGTTCCTGAGTCATGCATTGGCAGCTATTTCCAATAACGTTAATTTAAGCTGCACACATACTATAGACCATCTTTTTGAGGCTATTAGTTGTATTCAACCTTCCCTCATTTTTATTGATTATTATATGCCAAAAAGGAATGGTTTAGACCTGGTGAAACAAATAAAAAATCATTCTGAATTTAAAGATATACCTGTAGTGATGTGGAGTACGAGCAGTGTGTCTAAAAATGTAATGGCTAAAACGCAGGGCGTACAACACTTCTTTCAAAAACCTTGTTGCTATAAAGAATTAGTAGCGGAGCTAAAAGCCATCCTACTACAAAACGGCATAAAATTTCAATAATTCTTATCCCTTATTTAAAGCGGATTTACTTTCAGGCACCAGCCATTCCCCGGCGCATTTAATGCTGAATCGGGTATGTTTTTTGCGTCTCAATCAATACAAGTATGCAATGGAAAGCAATCTCAGAAAAACCGGCATTGATGTCCTTGGTGAGATTCCCTGGGGAACACATTTTTGCCAGTTCTATGAGACTCAAGAAGACTTATTAGAGGTTTTGGTTCCTTATTTCAAAGCCGGCTTGGAAAACAATGAATTCTGCCTGTGGGTCACTTACGATCCCATCTCAGTAGATAAGGCATTTGATGCCTTAAGACAAACTGTTCTCGGTTTTGATCAATATCTTGAAAAGCAAAGCATTGAGATAAGGTCCGACTTAGACTGGAAGGCTGACAAGTTTGATACAAAAACAATCACTAACGGCTTGAAAGAGAAACTTCACAATGTTTTGGAAAAAGGCTTTGAAGGAATGCGGGTAAACGGTAACGAAACCTGGTTGAAACATAAAGATTGGGAAGATTTCATGAACTTGGAAAGGGAAATTAATAATTCACTCCGCAATCAACCCATTATTATTTTGTGCACCTACCCTCTCGCAAATTCCACTGCCGGAGCATTCCTTGATGTCGCACACGTACATGAGTGCGTTATCACAAGGAGAAAAGGAAAATGGGAAATTCTGGAAGCACCTGAAATAAAAAAATCCAAAGCACAATTAAAAAGAAGGAGTGATGAACTGGAACAACGGGTTGCAGAACGAACCAGCGAATTAGCTAAGGTCATTGAGGAATTAAAAGAAGAAATAGAAGAACGAAAAAAAGCAGAGGAAAAATTGATTAAGGAAAAAGAATTAAGCAAAGAAATCATTGAAAGTTTTCCGGGTGTCTTTAAAATCGTTGACAAAAATTATAAAATCCTCGCCTGGAATCATATGTATGAAGTTGTAACAGGCTATACCGCTCAGGAAATACCGCATCTTCATGTCTTAAACGACATGCATGATGCATCTGATCGTAAAAGAATTGTCAAACTGATGCAGAGAGCATATACCACAGGAATTTGCAAGGCTGAAGTAAATATGCGGACAAAAGATGGCAGTAAAGTTCATTTTTATTATATCGCGCGGCCAATAAATTATAATGGCAAACCATGCTTAATCACTTCAGGAATTGATATTACCGAACTTAAGAAAGCCGAAAGAGAATTAAGCTTGGCTTATAAACGTTTAACCTATCACGTTGAAAACTCTCCTCTTGCTGTAATAGAGTGTGATCGAAATATGACTATAAAACGTTGGTCAAAGCGATCCGAGGAAATTTTTGGTTGGAAGGAAGCAGAAGTACTGGGCAAAAATATGTTCGACCTTAAGATAATCTATGAAAAAGACAAAAGCACTATAGAACAACTGATTGGAGAATTGTTAAATGGTACTGGTGACAGAAACCAAAGTCTAAACCGCAATTACACCAAAGATGGTAATGTGGTCTATTGCGAATGGTATAATTCTGCACTAAGAAACCAACAAGGAAATATTGTAACCATACTTTCACTGGTACATGATGTAACAAAGAGAGTTGAAGCAGAGGAGACGATGCACCAGTCCTATCAACAGATAAGGTCATTAACCGAACACCTTCAGAACATTCGTGAAGAAGAACGCACCTCTATCGCCCGGGAAATTCATGACGAATTGGGACAGCAATTAACGGTGCTGAAAATGGATGTAGCATGGCTGAGCAAAAAGATTAATGACAAAAATGATGCTGTCAAAGAGAAATTAATGGACCTGATGAGTCTTTTAGATAATACTGTTCAATCCGTACGTAGAATCTCCTCAGAACTACGTCCCGGCATACTTGATGATTTAGGACTGGCAGCAGCAATAGAGTGGCATCTGAACGAGTTTGAAAAAAGATCAGGTATTAAAACTCATTTTATTTATCCTGAAGAGGAACGGCAACTACCCGGACCGATAAAAACCAATTTATACCGAATCTTACAAGAATCGTTAACCAATGTAGCAAGGCATGCTCAAGCTAAGGAAGTAAAGGTGAATCTGGTGCAACAGTACCGCCAAATAACTTTAAATATTAAGGACGATGGCGTGGGTTTTGACCAAGAACAGGTAAGTAAAAAAAGAACCCTGGGCATATTAGGAATGAAAGAGCGGGCTGCAATGATGGGAGGAAGATATGAAATCCAGAGTAAGCCAGGTAAAGGAACCACAATATCTGTAGTTATACCTTTACCACACCCAAATTAACCAGTCATGATGCGGATACTCATTGCCGATGACCACGCCATTGTGCGTAAGGGCCTCAAACAGATCTTACTTGAGGAATATCCATCTGCCCAAATTGGAGAAGCCGGCGATGCGGAAGAACTGGTAAAAAAAGCTATTCTTGAACAATGGGATGTTGTGATTAGTGACTTAAACATGCCAGGCCGCAGTGGATTGGATGCATTGAAACAAATTAAGCAAGCCTCACCCAGGCTTCCTGTACTTATTATGAGTATGTATCCGGAAGACCAATACGCCCTGCGGGTATTAAAAGCCGGAGCAGCAGGTTACCTGGGCAAGGATTCCGTACATGATGAATTGATTAAAGCGATTGAAACTGTAATCAGAGGAAAGAAATTTATCACACCTGCCATTGCAGAAAAGCTGGTGGAAGCCTTTCGTGACGAAGGTGACGAACCTCCACACCATCTGCTTTCTGACCGGGAGTTTGACGTATTTAAACTGCTGTCAGCCGGAAAAACAAATGCAGAAATAGCCGACCAGCTCTCGCTCAGCACCACTACAGTAAGCACCTACCGTTCCCGAATCCTGGAAAAAATGCACATGCGCACCAATGCAGAACTCATCAGGTATGCCATGGAAAGAAATATTTTATAGCGTTTTTTTACCTTTAAATCATGAAAATCCTGCCGGCATAACCCACCATAGCCTTCCTGAAAAAGAAGATACTTTTGTTTTTCTTTCAGGATTTTTTACAACAACCCAACCATTTGTTCAAGATTGTATATCTATGTCTGATAAAACCAGCCTTTTGCCAGATACAGAACAACTTCTTATAAAGGGGTGTATTGCAGGCGACAGGGCTTTTCAGTCAAAGCTCTATGATCAGTTTGCACCCAAAATGCTGAGCGTCTGTATGCGGTATGCAAAAAGCAGAGAGGAAGCAGAAGAGATATTATTGGAAGGTTTTCTGAGGGTGTTTACTTATATCATAAATTTTAAAGGACGTGGTTCCTTTGAAGGGTGGATGCGGAAAATTATGGTAAACTGTGCGCTATTCAGGTACAGAAATAAATTACACCTGCACCCCGTTCTTAATCTGGATAATGTGAGTTATAATGTAGCTAGTGAATCAGATACAGCCTCCGGTTTGGAAGCAAAAGAATTACTCGCTCTGATTCAGTCGCTCCCTGCTGGTTACCGCATCATTTTCAACCTGTATGTTTTTGAAGGGTACAAACACCGGGAAATCGCCGAACTCTTGGGTATATCTGAGGGCACTTCAAAATCTAATCTTGCCGACGCAAGGGCTTTCCTGCAAAAAGCATTGATGACCAAAAATCGGCTTGTTGTAAATAATGGCTTATGAATGAAGATGTACACAATATTGATGACCTGTTTCGTTCAACACTGGAGCATCATGAAGAAACACCTTCTCCTGCTACCAAAGAAAACCTGAATGCACTTCTTGATAAACAGGATGCAACAGCTTACAAAAGAAAATATGCAGCCTGGAAAAGAATAGCTATTCTTTTCCTGATGCTTTTAACTGGAATAATTTTATACGAGTCTGGTATCCTGAAAACAAGTTCTGATCATTCAAAAGAAAATACCATTACGAAAAAGTCAAGCATACCTGAAATACCACAGCAGCAGCAAACAACTAATAAGACAACTAAAAATAGAGGAACAGATGCCACAAACAATAATCTACTGAATTATCAGATGAACAATACTCCTACAGTTACGAATTCTTCTTCAAATTATGACAAAGACTTTAGTGAAAGTTTGAACAACAAAGAAAGTTTATCTGAAGAAAAACCAACACTTACTGCCACAAATGAAGTTATAAGCGCGGGTGTAGCAGACCACCAACTAATGTACAGCATACGGCAAATTTCTATTCCAAAGATTAGTGATGTTACTTTAAAATACGCTACTACAAAAAACAGTAAGTCTTTCTGGACCCTTACCGGCGCTGCATCCTACGAGCAAGTGAATTATAAGTTGGATAGCGACTTGCCCAACGCCATAAATAGTATCAGGCACAGAGAGGAACATGAACCTTCTTTCTCTGGTGGTATTTTAGCTGCACGGCATCTAAAAAAACAATGGATACTGCAGACTGGCCTTATTTATTCTCATACGACCATAGGCATAAGCCCGCAAAAAATATTTGCCTTTCAGGAGCCTGCCGGAAGCATTGCTTTCAAATACATCACGTCGTCCGGCTATGCCTTTATCAAACCGGGCTTAGGTGCATCTCCCGCCCTTGGTGATAGCCTGAATACTGCAGAAGCGGAACATACCATGCAATCATTAAGTGTACCCTTAATAATTAAATATTACCGCGAAAAAGATAAATTCTCTTTAAAACCAGGAATTGGCATCGAAGCCAATTTGTTGACAAGTGCAAAAGTAGAAGTGGAAATAGAAGAAACGCCAAACAGGGAAATCGTGTTCATCAACAAACTAAATGGCGCCAAATCATTTTATTGGTCATTCACTGTTGATGCTGAAATGCAATACCGTGTAAATAAAAAATTGTCTGTAACGCTCCGCCCCGTTTTCCGTTATGCACTCTCCCCTATTACAGAAGATAACGTGGTGGAAACATTTCCATACAGTTTTGGTCTGGGCATGGGATTGACGCGTAAATTCTGATAACTTTTTTCAGATTATACCCAACCAAAATTTATTTACCTGTTATCTATCTCTCTAAACCTCCAACATGAAACACCTGACATTTCTGTTAGCAATAGTAGTGCTATTGCTGACCGCCTGTAAAAAGGATCACCACACTCCACCTCAAAATGGCAAATACAATCCAGATGTGCGGCCTGAAAGGTTTACCAACAGCACCAATATTACCAATCCTTGGGCACCCTTTAAGCCGGGAAAAAAGTACATATTTGAAGGAGAAACAGAGGATGGACTAGAAAAAGTAGTAGAACAACGACTAAGCACAACTAAAAAGATACTGGGCATTACATGCATCGTAGTCAATTTCAAGGAATACTTGGATGGAAAGCTCCTGGAAGAAACCTTAGACTGGTATGCACAGGACAACGAAGGAACTTTATGGTATTTTGGCGAATCGGTGGATAATTATAATGAGGATGGCACACTGAGAGACCATGACGGCTCATGGGAAGCAGGAGTAGACGGAGCTCAGCCAGGTATCATCATGCTGGCCAAACCCAAGGCTGGCATTAGGTATCGGGAAGAATATTATGTGAATCACGCAGAAGATGAAGCTGAAGTTTTGGAAATCGGCCTCACAGTGACCACTCCGCTGGGTACATTCAACAATTGTGTCAAAACCAGAAACTTCACCCGCCTGGAGCCGGATGTAGAGGAACATAAATACTATGCGCCGGGTTATGGCCTGATCAAAGAAGTCAACCTTTCAGATGAGGAAGAAATATTATTGAAAGAAGTCTTGTAAATTTTCAATATACAAGCATGAAAACTTTACTGTTATTCATGGCAATAGCTTTGTCTTTTTTACATGTTGATGCACAGAAAATAACCATTAGCGGTTATGTGCAAGACGAAGCTTCAAAAGAAGCATTGATAGGAGCTTCAGTTATAAATGCCCATAACAAGACAGGAACTTTTACCAATCTGTATGGATTCTTTTCTTTAACAGTTTCCGCAACAGATACCGTTGAATTGCTTTTCTCTTATCAGGGCTATAAAATCCAAGCAAAAAAAATAGTGGCAAAAGATGATATCCAGATAAATGTTTTATTGGAAAATACTTCTGCTTTGTTGGGCGAGGTTGTAGTCACAGCCAGCAATAACGACCAGAATGCACAAAAAGTGCAAATGAGTGTCATTGATATACCACTCACCGTCATTAAAAATTTGCCAGCACTCATTGGAGAAAGAGACTTGCTCAAAGTTATTCAACTGCTGCCGGGTGTACAAGGTGGCAATGAAGGAACAGCCGGCTTTTTTGTGAGAGGTGGCAACATGGATCAAAATTTAATTCAATTGGACGAAGCAACAGTGTATAATCCCAACCACCTGTTTGGCTTATTCAGCACGTTTAATATAAATGCCATCAACAACGTACAGCTCATCAAAGGTGGTTTCCCTCCAGAATATGGTGGCAGGCTTAGCTCCATTGTCAATATTGTCATGAAAGAAGGCAATAAAACAAAGTACCAGACAGAAGGTGGCATCGGCTTGCTTTCCGATCATCTTACTTTTCAGGGACCTATTCAAAAAAACAAATCTTCCTTTATCGTTTCTGCAAGGCATAGCCACTTTAATTTGTTATTAAAACCCCTTTCATCCCAAAGCACTTCTTACAAATTTTATGACTTGAATGCTAAAATGAACTTTGAACTGGATAAGAAGAATCATTTGTTTTTCAGTTTCTTTAAAGGCAATGACATTGCAGTTTACAACTATCCAAACAGTTTAAACTATGATATTGATTTTGGCAATACCACAGCTACCTTACGCTGGAATCATTTATATGGAAATAAAATTTTCTCCAATATTTCAGTTATTTACAACAATTATCAATTAGGACTCGCCGCTTCACAAAATAATTTTTATACACTGCTTTATACAGCCATCAGGGACTTTACACTAAAAAACGATCTCACTTTTACGCCCAATACAAGGCACAAAGTAAAGGCTGGCTTCACCTTTTCCAACCATACATTGCACCCCGCAGGGTTTTCTGCCCTGATTCCAAAGAAGGGGAACAGGCTGAGGATCAACAAAAGCAACATAAACAAACTACATACTAACGAGCTGGCTTTTTATGTTGGAGATGAATTTGAGGCTGCTAAAAAGTTAAGCGTACAATACGGTCTGCGCATTCCTGTTTTTATGGCATCTGGTAAAACGTATACTTATGCCGAGCCACGGCTCACCACTAAATGGAACGTTCATCCTACAGCTTCCGTAAAGGCATCGTATACGAGGATGAACCAGTTTCTTCATTTAATTCCCAACTCAACAGCCGGTGTTCCCACTGATCTTTGGATTCCATCGAGCAATAAAACAATGCCACAGACATCGACGCAGTATGCTCTCGGTTTTTTCAAAAATTTCAAAGACAATAAAATGGAAATGAGTGTGGAAGTTTATTATAAAAAAATGAACAATCAGGCATTGCTGGGAGAAGGAAAACAGTTAGAAACAAACGTTGACCTGGATAGCCTGTTAGTATATGGAAAAGGTAAAAGTTATGGAGCCGAGCTTTTTGTAAAAAAGAACACTGGAAAGCTGACAGGCTGGGTTGCTTACACGCTTTCACGCACAACACAAAAATTTGACAGCTTAAATTTTGGAAATGAATTTCCATTCAAATATGACAGGCGCCACGTTTTGTCGGTAACTACCAGTTATGAACTTACAAAAAGATGGAGCTTACATGCCATTTTCGTTTGTGCGACAGGGCCAGCTTTCACGCTACCTGCCGGACGGATAAGCACACTCAATTCAGGGACGATATTCGAAGGTAATTATTTTATGTATGAAGGTAGAAACAACTACCGGTTAAGTTCTTATCACAGGCTGGATGTATCCGCTGTCCATAAAAAGAGCGGTAAACTATGGAAGAAGCCTTTTGAAAGAGAGTGGGTCTTTGGCGCATACAATGTTTACAGCAGGCTTAATCCCTATTTTGTTTATTACGAAATTGATGCACTGACAAGCAAACCTAAAGCAAAGCAAGTATCGCTCCTGCCTATAATTCCAAGCGTTTCTTTTCATTTCAAATTTTAAGCAATGAAAATTGTAAGCGTTTTATCAGTGACTTTTGTGAGTTTGTTCTTTCTAGGCTGTAAAAAAGATATAGCTATCAATTTTCCTGAAGAGCATAATGCAAAAGTTTTTATCGAAGGCATACTCTATCCGGGAAAAAAACCCCTGATATTTATCAGCAAAAGCAATCCTTTTTTCAGTGCCGACGTCACACCGCAACAAGTTTTTGCAAGAGGTGCCGTGGCGAAAATTATAAGTAGTTCATCTGTTGACGTATTGATTGCCGATTCTGTTTTTAATAAGTTCAGGTGTAGATGGGAACCTTTTTATCGCGGTAATATTACCACCGAATATGGAAAATCATATACGCTTGAAGTGAGCTTTGAAGGAAAAACTTATACTGCCAGCACCACCATCAACCAGAAAGCCGTTGCTATAGAATCTATTGAATATACTGAGGAATTCTTTGATATTTATGGTGGGCATGACGGTGTGATCATCAAAGTTAAAGATCATTCTGGAACACGAGATTATTACCGTTTCCAGATGAATCGAATGATTGACAACTCTGTAAAACACGCCCATGTTCTGGATGGCTTTGTAAATACTTGCACCAGCGCAGGCGAATTGTTTCCGGTAACAGATATTGGACGTATTGTTTTTTCCGATGAAAAAATTGACGGACAGGAATTGGTCATGCCCATTGAAGTAACGTATGAATACAGCAAAGGAGATTCAGGCTGGGTTTTTATTCAGGCACTTGATAAAAATTCAGCAGAATTTTATACAGAGCTTGATGATCAATTGGCGGCTATACAAAATCCTTTTGTTGAACCGGTTTTTATTAATACCAAGATAAAAGGTGCCATAGGTGTTTTCGGTTCGGCAGTTTTATCTGATTCAATATTGTTTATCTATCCGAGGGATAACCCTTAGCGTTTGCTACCTAAATGTATAAACAATGCCTGGCTCTAATTGACCATAATTATATTGTAATGAAAAGGAAAGCGAATTTTTCTTTTGTTTTGATTCCTGCAATTTGGCGTACCGGTGATAGTTATTCACTACCTGACGCCCGATTAAATGGCCCAGGGCAGCACCGGCCAAAATATCGGTTGCCCAATGCCTGTTTTGCGTGATTCTGCTTAGTCCAATCAAGGAGGCCGTAGTGTAAGAAATGATAGGTACAAGGGGTCGGTCTTTAAATTCCAAAGCATATACGGTTGCTGCTGCAAAAGCTAGGGCTGCATGGCCAGAAGGAAACGAACTGCTCATTTTACTTCCGTTTGCATCCATAAAAGGTCTATGGAAAGGCCCACGAAACTTCGGCTCTGCTTCTTGTTCTATTGGATCGTAATAAGAAGGGCGTTGCCTCCCGGTTATTTTTTTGATCAGGCTTTGCATTACCGAAGAGGTTATATATGCCTGAGTAGCCAGCAACGTTGTGGTTTGTATTTTTTCGTTTTTAAATAAAAAGCCATAAGTTCCTAATGCAACCAATGTAATTCCTTCATATTGAGCTCCCAGGTTAGTAATCCTGCTACTTATGTTTCTTATTTCTTGATGTTTCCTCAATTCCAGACAAAATTCTTGAACAGGCTCATCAGCAAAACTTAACCCAACTGCTATCAATCCAAATTTTCCTATGCTGCCCCAATCTTTTTTCTTCAAACGGATAGGTGCTGTAAACTGTTGTTTAAAGTTGTTTCCCAGCAATATGAAGTAGGTGTCAAAATGTATTTCCGTTCTTTCATTATAAGCCTTTCGGTTAATATTATTGTTTTGGTTCCCTGCATTATCTTTTTTTAAGATGGAGCTATCAGTTTGTTTAATTAATGAATCTGGTTGCTGGGCAATTACCATTGTAGAAAAAAACAAAGCAACAATAGTAAAAGTCTTTGTTATGGTTTTCATTTTCGACCCATTTTATGTTGAACAACGTTTAAAACAGTCAACCAATTGAAGTGTGCCTATTTCCAAATTTTAAGAGCGGAAGAGTCTGTAGGTGCTAATGGATACAAATGCCAAGAGATTTATCAAAAAACGGAACCTTTCCTATTTTAGTAACGTAGATGAAGAATTGAAATTGTATAATTGCTTACTTTTAATGTAGGGTTGCAAGCCTGTAAAAATATTGGATATGGCATATGAAATTGAAATAATTTTAAATCGCCAATTAGCCGATTGTCTTGCAATTCCTGTCTTTATAACGGACACAACAGGTAACCTGATATTTTATAATGAACCTGCTGAAGAAATACTAGGAAAACGATATAAGGACACCGGAGAAATGACTGTTGATGAATGGGGTACCATTTTTAAGAACAAGGACGATCTTGGAAATCCAATACTACCGGAGGAACTCCCTTTGGTGAAAACCCTGAAGAACCATTTGCCCTACCATAAGAGTTATTGGATAGAAAGCCTGAAAGGAAAACGGGAAAGAATATCTGTGACCTCCTATCCTATCATTGGAAGGGCTGGAAAACTTTTAGGAGCAGTTGCTATTTTTTGGAGATCAACAGACGAATGAACATAACTATCTGGGGTGTTCGTGGTTCCATACCTACAACAGGCCCTAATACAAGAAAGTATGGAGGTAATACTTCCTGCATTGAGGTAGAGGCAGAAGGCAGCTTACTTGTATTGGATGCAGGCAGCGGTATCCAAAATGTAAATTTTAGTCCTCATTTAAAAAATGGCCGGGTCGATATTTTACTTACCCATTTGCATATGGATCATATTCAGGGACTTGGCTTTTTCAGGCCACTTTTCGATCTTGAAATGGAAGTTCATATATGGGGACCCATCAGTATTGCACAAAGCCTGCGTCACCGTCTTGGACGTTATTTTTCACCGCCCCTTTTTCCGGTTCATTTCCGGGACTTGCCATGTAATCTTTCCCTTCATGAAATAGAAAATAGTTCTTTTCAAATCGGTCCTTTCTCTATACAGTCCTGTTTTGTTACACACCCCGGTCCAACAGTAGGATTTCGCGTCAAAGATCAGCATAGTGTATTTGCTTATATTCCCGACCACGAGCCGGCCTTAGGCCCTAAAGGTATGCTGCATGATATCAAATGGCTATCAGGCAGTGATCTGGCGCTGGACGCAGATTTATTGTTGCATGATGGACAATACACATCGGAAGAATATAAAAACAGGATAGGCTGGGGACATAGCAGTATGGAAGATGCATTGCAATTCGCAGCCTTAACAGGAGTAAAACGTTTGATCTTATCCCACCATGATCCAATGCACTCGGATACAAAATTGAACGAAATATTTAGCCTTTTTAAGTCACATAATTCCTGCCCATTTCCATTTGAGTTAGCAGTAGAAGGATTAAAAGTGAAACTGTAATTTTATAATAATATACAGATGACATGAAGCAATATAAAGATGATAAAAAGCCTTATGTGATATGCCATATGTTGGGATCAGTTGATGGACGTATCAAACAAAATATCTGGGGTTTTAAAGACCATCATAAATACTTTGAAGAACCTGCGTCAAAAATTAAAGCCGACGCCTGGTTGGTTGGCCGTGTGACCATGCAGGAATTTTCAAGTAAGAAAAAACATACACTGAGTAAAGGCAGGGTAAATATTCTCAAAGAAGACTTTGTTGCAGATCAACCAGCTAAAACATTTGCTGTTGTCATTGATCCTTCCGGAAAATGTTATTGGGATACCAACATGGTTTCTACAGAACATGTGATCGAAGTACTCACAGAAAAGGTGACGGGCAAATATCTGGAACATCTCCGCAGTAAAAATGTATCATATATTTTCGGAGGAAAAGAAGAGCTCGATCTAAATCTGGTACTGAAAAAGCTCTATAAGCTTTTTGGCATCAAACGCCTGCGTATCGATGGAGGCGGTCATGTAAACGGTTCCTTTCTGAAAGCTGGGCTTATTGATGAATTCAGTCTGGTGTTAGCACCCGTAGCAGATGGTACTATTGGGGCTCCTACTGTTTTCGAAGCACAAGAAGGTTATGGAAAGCGCAAAGCAACGCAGTTCACATTGAAATCAGTTAAGAAGATATACAATGATTTTTTGTGGATCCGCTACTTAATTATTAATGACAAAAAAGTTCAGCGCTAAATAAGCACTGAACCTTCTTCACGTGAACTTTATTCATAGCCACCTCGCCCCCTGCTACTTCCCTGATCACCGCCCACGTAAACCATATTTACAGCATATAAAAAAGATTATGATGATAACGATTCTAATGGATCAGGTTCATCAAAACTGCTAATCGCAATAATCCGGATATATTGATCCCGTTATCATTAGATTACATTGACTTCAGTCCATTGATCGCAACTCCATGATCATCTATCAAACCTAAATGAATACAAAAATGTGACATTTATTTTCTTGTCTGTTTAACTGTAAACAATATTTTTTCTGCCCTGAATAGGCCATCTGCAGCTTGCAGGATCTTTTCTTTCAACTTAGAATGATAATTGGGATGCTCTTTCAAAAAGGTTCTGACTATGTCGGCAGCTTCAGGAGTTTGATAAGAACTTAAAGTAGCTTGCAACCAGGATTGTGGGAAAAAGATATCACCTGTATGCTGTATTTCTTCCAGCAAGTCTAGGCTTTCTTTTAAATACTTTTGAGAAGTAGCAGCCCGCAGCGGATGATGCAGGTATTGTAATGCAGAGATAACCCACGACTCCTTTTCCCTGTTCTTCTCGTCCTTGAGTGAATAAAAGAATTCATCTCGTTCCTTTACATTTGTTGAAAGTGCAGGAAATAAAAATTGTAACCGTTCCTTACGGTCAGGATTTTTGATCCGTTTCCATTGTTCTTTCAAAATATTTTCATCTGGATAACCTCTCACTGTCAGCGCCAGGGCAAGAGTTGTATAATCATCTTCCGTTAGTTTTACGCCGGTAGGTGGCTTTTGTTCTCTCCAAACTGAATATAATGAATCAAGAGTACTATTGTTTAAAGCTATGCTTTGAATGGCATGAAACAATATTTTTTTCTTATTGGGCACTGCCTCCTCTTTCAATGCATTCCATAAATCTCTTTCTAAAACAGCGGCTAATTGTTTCCTTTCAGCGGGCAATATAAAACGCCAAAAGGCATTGCTTAGTTGAGACATCATCAACCGCAGATTCAACTCTTCAGGTTCTGCCTGCAGTCTCTTCCGATACATTTCAATTAACTGCATGGGCGTGCAATAGCGACTGCTCAGCATATTTTCATACAGATTTATGTAAGCCGAAGCTCGCAAAACTGCATTAAATTGGCTAGCCCCTTCCGGCAGCATAGGACCGTCTATGGGAAACAAACCATAACCTTTCCCCGATGAATTAAAGAACAAATACAAAGGGACATCTTTCCCTTCAGCTTCCTTTACAACAACCTCCTGACTACTCATTTGTACATTGATCTCTTCTACATGATCTGGGTAAACCAAAGCAATTTCAAACAACTGTGGCCATATCCGGGAGGAACCATCTTCTCCCCTTTGTGAGATCACCAATTGAACTATTTTATTGTTCTCTTTTGACAGCCGGTAATCAAACTTTGGACGTCCCGCCTCTTCTACCCATATTTGATTCCATGCCTGCAGATTCAAAGGAGTCTTTTCATCCAAAATCCGGATCAGGTCCAGCCAGGAAGCATTGCCATATGCATATTGCTTTAAATAGGTCCGTAAACCATCCCTGAGCGAATCTTTTCCCATGATCAGTTCCAGTTGCCGCATCACAACAGGGGCTTTATGATAGATGATGTTGCCATATAAAGTACCCGCATCATGTAGGTTTTGCAAAGGTTGACGGATAGGATTGGCACCTTCTGTGCGATCAATGCTGTAAGCGGGAGGAAAATGATCCAATAAGAACTTCAGATCGTAATTGGTTCCGGCCAATGCCGAACTAGTGATCTTATCAGCCATAAAATTGGCAAACACCTCTTTCATCCATACATCGTCAAACCACCGCATGGTAACAAGGTCTCCAAACCACATATGTGCTGTTTCATGAGCTATTAAACTGGCCCGGTCAAGTTCCTGGTCTTTGGTGGCACCTTCATCCAGAAAAAGTGTAGAAGCTTTGTATTGAATAGCGCCAACATGCTCCATACCTCCGTATTGAAAATCGGGAATGGCTACAAAATCAAATTTTTTAAAAGGATAAGGAATCAAGGTATAATCTTGCATGAACTCCAGGGATCTTTGATGAATCTGAAAAATAGGGTCCATACTTAACCTGATCTTTGAAGTGTCCGTCTCGCGATGATAAAAGCACATGGCCCTGCCTACTAATTCTTTCTGTACTTTTTTGAATTTACCAGCTACAAATGAAAACAAATAAGTACTGATAGTATCGGAAGGCTCATAGCGGAAAGTTCTCACGGTACCTGCCGTTAAAGAATCTTTCAGAGGAGCGCTGCTGAGTGCATTCCAGTTTTGAGGAATGGTTAATGTCAATTGAAAGCTGGCTTTTAAATCTGGCTGGTCAAAGCAAGGAAATACCGTTCGCGCCCTGTCAGGTACAAGCAATGTATATAAATATTCGTCGTTGCGGTTTAATGACAAGTTACCTGCAATAAACTTGATCGCAACCTTATTATTGCCATTTTTCAGAAACTTGGGAGCAATCAACAAATGTTCCTTTTCAAATACAATGGGTATGGTTTGTCCATTTACCTCCACTTCTTGAAGGTGATCTCGTTGTTCTTTAAAATCAATGGGCAAAGGTTGGTTGTTCTTCTCCCAATAAAATGATATCACTTCAGAAGCCGTAATACTATCTTCTTTTTTTTCAGGAATCACTAGCTGAAGCTCATATCCTATTTTGTGCAATACATGCTTTCGGAAAGCAGCTATTGACTGAGAAACACCTGTTTCTATGGCTATTTCATTTACTGGGATATTTTTCCGGCTGCAAGAAAGAAATAAGGAAAGAGTAAGTAACAGCAGACTACCTTTTAAGGCAGGTACTAAGAATTTTTCCACAGAAAATGATGTTTTTTTATTCAGAAATTCGTATCAAATTATAACTTAATTCCCTATCCAATAAATGATCACCTTAATATGTTAAAATCTTGTGTATTCATTTTGCAATTTGAAAAACACTCTCTACTTTTGCTAACACCGTTAGGAAATAACACACCACACAAATGGGAATAGCAGAAAGAAAATTAAGGCAAAAAGAAGAGGTACGCGCTTCCATTCTCCGGGCCGCATGGCAATTGGTATCGGAAGAAGGCTGGCAGGCGCTGTCTATTCGCAAAATTGCCGATGCTATTGAATATAGTGTTCCTGTAGTCTATGACCATTTTGTCAATAAAGAAGCGATTCTCCTGGAACTGACGAAGCAGGGATTCCAAATTCTTAATACCGAGTTAATAAAGGCTAAAAAGCGTTCTACAAATCCTGAAAAACAAATAGAGGCGATGGCGTACTCATATTGGGAATTTGCCTTCGACAATAAAGCATATTACCAGGTAATGTATGGATTAGGAATGCCTTCTTGCGAAACAGTCAAAGAAACTGCAGAGCTAAGGGCGTTTTCAGATTTGGTACTGGAACCCATCAGGAACCTGATCAGCTCTGGTAAAAATCCGGATGTGGATCCCTTTTTAAAACTGCATACTTTCTGGTCAATGCTGCATGGTTTAATATCTATAAATATGATGGGCAATAATCAAAACAATGAAGAATTAAACCAAAAAATATTACAGGATTTTATCAGCAGCTTTATTTCGGGCTTTAAAGGATAAGTCCTTTTTTTGCCCCAAAAGTTAACACCGTTAGCTAATATAGTAACCATAAATAAAACAAACATCATGAAACTAATCGATGCTTTACACTGGCGCTATGCTACCAAAAGAATGAACGGCCAGAAAGTACCTCAATCCAAAATAGACAATATTTTGGAGGCAACACGCTTATCAGCTTCTTCTATGGGCCTGCAGCCCTATACGATTCTGGTGATTGAAAATGAAGAATTAAAAAAGAAGTTGCAACCCGCAGCTTATAACCAACCGCAGATCGTTGAAAGTTCGCACCTGTTGGTTTTTGCGGCATGGGAAAACGTAACTGAAGAACATGTGCATGAATATTTAGAGAGCATAGCCAAAGCCAGAAATGTTACCCTGGAAAGCCTCAACGGATTTAAAAGCTCTTTAATGAACATTGTGCACGGTCGTACTCAGGCGCAAAAATACGAATGGGCAGCCCGGCAGGCATATATTGCTTTCGGAACCGCAATTACTGCTGCAGCCGTGGAAGAAGTAGACGCCACACCAATGGAGGGTTTCAACCCTGAAACCTTTGATGAGATCCTTGGCCTGAAAGAAAAAGGATTACGTAGTGTTACTATACTTGCTTTGGGTTACCGCGACAGCGAGAAAGATATCCTTGTCAATGCCAAAAAAGTACGCAGGGATAGAGATAAACTCATTCTAAAAGTGGCATAATTAAAGTGATTGTAAACAATAAAATGGAAGATATGAAAGTAGAAATATGGTCCGATATTATGTGTCCATTCTGCTACATTGGTAAACGAAAATTTGAAAATGCACTGGAGCAGTTTGCTAATAAAAATCAACTTGAGATTCAATGGCGCAGCTTCCAATTGAAACCTGGCTTAAAAACTGACCCGAAAAGGAACATCCATGAATATTTAGCAGAGCAAAAAGGCTGGACATTGGAATATTCCCATAATGTACACAAGCAGATGACGGCAACGGCAAAAGAGTCGGGCTTAGAATATAATTTCGATACCGTTATTCCGGCAAATAGTTTTAACGCCCATAGGTTGTCGCATGTAGCCGCAAAATATAATCTGCAGGATGCGGCGGAAGAGCGTCTGTTTAAAGCCTACTTCAAAGAAGGGAAAAACATTGATGATCAGGAAACTTTAGTACAACTAGGGATAGACATTGGCTTACAGGAAGATGAAGTACGCAAAATGTTGCAATCTGACCTCTATGCAAAAGAGGTGGAACAGGATATGTATGAAGCACAACAGATCGGTGTAAGAGGAGTTCCTTTCTTTGTTATTGACAGGAAATATGCAGTTTCCGGTGCTCAACCAAGCTCAGTTTTCCTGGGCGCCTTACAAAGAGCATATCAGGAATATGAAAAAGAAAAATTGGAACCTTCCCTAAATACAGACGGAGCATCCTGCTCCATCGAAGGAAATTGTTGATAAAAAAGGAGTAATGAGTGATCTGTGATTACTCATTACTCATTACTTAGCCTTCATCGAAAATCAAAGTAAATGGTGTTGGATATCCATTCCATCCCTACCTTATTTTTCTGGCTTTCTGGTCCATGGTTTTCTGCTTTATCGAACTTGGTACCAATTGCACTGATGCCGTCCAGAAAAGAAATATCACCTTTGGGGAAGGCTGGAGAAGTATAATCATTCCGGGCAGCCTTGGGTTTTTCGGGCGTATATAAACGCAGGAACATATTTTCCGTATTAGTGTAAATAGTAAAAGGTGCCTCTTTGTTTTCAACCACTACCCAATTAAAATCACGGTAATATCCTTTAAACTCCGGGTAATCCCAGGATTCACCTGTAATTGTATTATTATATTTCTTTTGCCATACATTGAACTGCCCACCTTTCATCCTGTTCTTCCAAACCCTGTAAGGTCCCCTGCCTAAATATTTTACACCTGTCACCTTTTCTTCGGGATAATTGAAACTAATGCCTAAATAATCAAATCCATTTTCTGGTTTTCCCTTATAAAGGGAATAAGCATATTCTAGTTTTACAATACCCGATGGCATCACAGTGTATTGAACTTTTTTTAAATCACCAGAATACTTCATCTCTACTATATAATCCTGGCCTTTAGCATAGTGTTTCAATGATTGAAACTGGGCCTCTCCTTCTGCTAATGCCGGACCACCGTTCAACGATAAGGCAGCTTTTGAATTACGAACACCGGCTATCAACCCTGTCTTTTGATCAAACTTGATTTCCACACCATTTGATGCTACAGTTAAAAAACCCTCCTCTTCTTTAGCAACAACTTTCTCGATCTTCTTACTTGTTATAAATGACTGATTGATCTGCCTGGGAGTTTTCAATTGCCACGACCATGTAAACAGCTCCCTACCAAATGGATCAATTGCAGACAGGTAAAGCACATCAGCCTTTCGAAAATCTGCCGGCAGGTGCAGGTTAATTTTTCCACGCTCTTGTGGAGCTATAGAAGGCCCAGTAAATGAACGCTCCTGCAAAACGGCACCTTCAGTTCTACTATCATTAGGAGCAGGCAACTGCACCAGCTTCCACTTAAATTTCACCTGGTTCAGATTAGTATAGTGATAACGGTTTTCTACAGCTACAACACCATCAAAATCAGTGGTTATCTTCTGCATGCCAATATAAACAGGAGACCATATCTCTTTAATAGTATAAAAGCTGCCCTCTTTTTCCCTGAAAGGTCCTAAAATGCCATCAGGGGCAGCGTTTCCTTTTACATCAATAATGCTGTCTTGATCAACTCTTACCACACCCTCATCAGAAAACACCCATAAAAAACAGCCGGCAGAAAGTGGATTGCTCAACATCAGATTCCAATGATCATTCAGACCCGCACCATGGCCACCATCATATAGGCCATGCAAAATTTCAGTAGGAAAGAAAACAAGAGTACCATTGTATAAAGAGCCGGCGCAACAATTAAAACCTTTATAATGTTGCGTATCTGTCCCCCTGAAGATGTTCCAGGGATGGATCACATGCCTCTTTTGTGGATCATATACCGCGAAATCATCATCCAGGTCAAAATTATTCCCACCTTCATTTCCATTATCCCAAATAACAATAGAAGGATGGTTAACATCTTTCATCACCATTTCTTTAAGCAGTTTCCTGCCTACTTCCGTATCGTATTTTTTCTGCCATCCACACAGTTCATCCAATACAAAAAGCCCTAAAGAATCACAGGCATCCAGGAAATGATCATCCGGCGGATAGTGCGACATCCGCACCGCATTCATGTTCATGTCCTTCATCAGGTTAATATCCATAATGCTCAACTCTTTATTGGTAGTTCTGCCAGAACTTGGCCAGAAGCTATGACGGTTCACGCCTTTGAATAGTACTTTCCGGCCATTGACAAAGAAGCCAGCTCCTGGCTTAAATTCCACAGTACGGAAACCAAACTTCTCTGTTTTGGTATGAACTGTTCCATTAGCATTTTTCAGCCTTATTTCTACTTGATAACGGTTAGGAGTTTCTGCCGTCCATGTTTTAATACCATCAACCTTAGTCTTCAACGTTACTTTTGAATCTCCCTTTCGAAAACGAGTAGCAAAAGGTTTTCCCACTGGCTTACCATCTAAAGTTTTTATTTGTGCTTCCACTATACTGGCATCCTGAATATCTTCAGGATACACCTCCATCAGCAAAGAGCCATCGGCTTTGGCATCTATAGCTGTCCACTCAATATACTGTTTGGGTAAGACTTCAAGATATACCGGCCTGAATATGCCGCCAAAAACCCAAAAGTCAGACATACGTTCAGCCCTGTTCACTGATGTATCTGATGAAATTTTATGGACCGCTACTTCCAGCAAGTTGTCACCTTCTGGCTTCAACAAGCTGGTTATATCATATTTAAAGCGATAGAAAGAGCCCTGGTGGATAGGTCCAGCCACCTTGCCATTGATCTTAACTTCTGTATCTGTCATCGATCCTTCAAAAACGATCTTTACAATTTTGTTCTTCCATTCAGCATCTGTTTGAAAGCTATGCTTATAATAACCCGTTTCGTTTTTGGTAAAATCTTCCTCCCAACCATAATGATAGGTGCCAAAGCCATGTAATTCCCAATTAGAGGGTACCGGCATCTTGGTCCATTTGCCGCTATTCCTTCCTGTTGAACACATAAAATCCCACTGAATCGTATGGTCTTTATCAGTACCGGATAAATAGTGGATTTGAGTTTGTTGGGCAAACGAAAAAACAGACGAAATCAACACTAAAAACAAAAGGGAAAGTCTTTTGGCTGCAAGTATATCCATGACAGATAATTAAAAATGATTGCGAAGATAAAACAACCCTTATATACTGTCATCCCTCCTTAATGTGCCACCATTGTATGCTCCAATGCCTCCAATGTTTGCCTTTTTGTTTCTTTCACCTTTGCTTTTACAACCAAAAAGCCGAATAAACAAATACCAGCGTACAGGTAAAAAGGACCATAAGTACCCAATTTCTCAGCTAGGATAGGAAATGTAAACACCAAATAATGTCTATATCACGGATTTTCATCTTAAAAGAACCAGCGCACCTAATTACGATTAAACCCAAAATTGATAACTTTACAGAGTTGGTATACGGGTTTATTACAAGCCTATACAATTTTGCAGAAAAATTGCGCTGAGTTCATAAACAAGCTGTTTGTAACTGTTTGGCTTCTCAATAAAAGCGTGCGCCCCTTCCTTACAAGCTGTTTCAACTTGGTTGAGAATGCGGGAAGTACTCCATATTACTACTGGAATATGTTTATAATTGGGATGTCTTTTGATTTGTCTCAAGCAATCCAGACCACTTCTTTTGGGCAAATAAAAGTCTATAAAGATAAAGAAGGGTTTATGAATGTCAATAACTTCAAAGAGATGATCTACGTCCTGT
>CBKWHA010000002.1:0-70844 GCA_966674115.1 uncultured Chitinophagaceae bacterium | reverse complement strand
AGGTGCTGTACAGGCAGGCTGCAATCCAGCCCGCCTTTTCTGAGTGGATAACTTTTGTGGTTTTAAATATAAACCACGTAGATAATGCAAAACCGGCAACGCTGCCTAATCTGATAAAGCCATCATACTGTTGCAATAACAGGTTTGCTGTAAATAGCCTGATGACATAAGCAATCATGGGCGGGTGGTCGAAGTAGTTCCATTTAAGAAACTTGCTATAGGTCCAATAATAGGACTCATCATTGCTCAATTCCAGAATAAAAGCAAGGGCGCATCTTAGAATGAAGAAAAGAATGATCAATAAAATAGTTTTTTGTTGATAAGTAAACTTTTCTTCAGTTTTCATCGATTGCTTATAATAAATTGATATCTATCCGATTTTTTGCTTTACCACATAAAATTAGGCACCTGCTCCAATGAACCAGCAAAATTTATCCCTTGTATTCCAATATTTTTTAAAAAGATTTGCTTCTAATTTTGGCGCAGGTTTGCCAAACCAATGAATACCCTGAAAGATGAGGAAAGAACAAGCTATAAAAACGACCTATTTAAGTATGTTGGGAAATGCAAGCCTTGCTTTAATAAAGGGACTAACGGGGTATTTTGGCCATTCTTATGCGCTAATTGCAGATGCTATTGAATCTACTTCAGACATTTTTTCCTCTTTCTTAGTTTTGGTTGGACTTAAATACTCCAGCAGGCCGGCTGATGAAAACCACCCTTATGGGCATGGCCGGGCAGAACCCCTGATCACATTCATTATTGTTGGTTTTTTAATTACTTCAGCCACGGTCATTGCCTATGAAAGCATACAAAATATCCGTACACCCCACCAGCTACCTGCTCCTTACACATTAATCGTATTAGGATTTATTATTATCATTAAGGAAATATTCTACAGAATTGTATATAAACGGAGCACAGAAACCGGTAGTTCGTCATTAAAAGCCGATGCCTGGCATCACAGGAGTGATGCCATTACCTCCCTGACAGCATTTATAGGCATTTCAGTAGCTCTTATTATGGGCAAGGGGTATGAAACAGCAGACGACTGGGCAGCACTTGTTGCATCGCTGATCATTTTCTACAATAGTTATTTAATCTTCCGGCCTGCACTGGGTGAGATCATGGATGAACATTTATATGATGACGTTGTGGCTGAAATCAGAAAAATTTCGACCAAGGTTCCGGGCGTGCTGGACACAGAAAAATGTTATGTACGCAAATCAGGGCTCAGTTATCATGTAGACTTACATATTATTGTAGATGCCAATATAAGCGTTCAAGAAGGGCATGAAATTGCACATCATTTGCAAAGTGTTCTGAAGGACCGATTGCCTCAACTGGGAAATGTATTGATACATGTGGAGCCGGGTCACACACATTAATAATAAGGACAATTAATAAAAAAAGTGGTTCAACGCAACCACTTTATATATGCTATCTTATTTTTTCCCTTATCCAATACTGAAGCTTTTTCAACTGATTTTTGCCAATCACACTCAGGCTGTCTTCATTGGGCCGGGTGATATATAAAAGATAACAGATAAACGCTATCATCATGATAAAAATCCACGTCGGAAACATACTCACAATTTTAGTTGTAATATTTCAAACACCGTTCCAATTTAAATAAAGGAGGAGTTGGGCGGATTATTTTACGTTCATTCCTATATAAAGATAAGAAAGTCTTTTACCATTTACAATAGGTTTCATCACAAAACCCAGGCTGATCCCAGAACTCAATTTACCTGCTCATTTCCTGCATTATCTTCATGACTTCCACGCCATCTTCTGGCGGGCATGGATTGGGTATTTTGTTTAAAAAGTATTCTACAACTTTTGCTATCATTGGTTGCTGAACGTGCGGAATTTTATCATAACTGATTGTTCTGGACTTATTGTTTTGAGTGAGGCTGATTTCAAAATTGCCGAAAACAGGGAAAGTGATCTTGCCTTTTGATCCAATGATCTCACAGATATCCTGACGTTCGGATGGTGCCACCGTAAAGCACCAAGTACCGTTAAAGATGATGCCACTTTCAAAGAGTATCTGTCCTGTAACCAAATCATCTGCTTTATAAAAGCCTGCCTGGTTCAGGGAAAATCCATTTACTGCTTTCACTCTTCCAAAATAATAGAGCATCAAATCGATTTGATGTGGTGCAATGTCGTGGAAAATGCCGCCACCTGCAATTGCAGGATCAACCCGCCATTGAATACTTTCACTTGCGAGATTGTAAGATGAAGCAGGCTGCCAGTAGCGGAGATTGATGAAGCGGACATCTCCAATGGCTTTTTTCTTTAAAAATTCTTTAACTTTTAAAAATACAGGTTGCTCACGACGGTAATGTGCGATAGTGAGTTTAACGCCTGTTTCCTTAGACACCTGCAACATTCTTTGGGCAGATGTTGTATCCAAGGCCATAGGTTTTTCTACATAAACAGGTTTTCCTTTTTTTAAAGCCTGGATTGTATATTCTTCATGAGAGGAGGGGGGTGTTGCCACATAAATAGCATTTACTTCTTCATCTTCAATAAGTTCCTGTGCATTGCTGTACCATTTTCCGACACCATGTCTTTGAGCATAGTCCTTTGCTTTTTCGGCATTCCTCCGCATAACCGCAACTAATTTAGAACCTGGTACTTTATTAAAAGCTGGTCCGCTCTTTACCTCAGTTACATCTCCGCAGCCGATAATTCCCCATTTAATTTGTTTCATCAGTTGTATTTAAACGACAAAATAATGGGATAATTGGCTAATGAGTAATTAGTCAATTTGAAAATGTGAAAATTTGAAAATGGGGAGGAGAAATTAATTCTTTCTTTTATAATCTCCCCGTTTCCAGGCTTTAATAAATTCTGCCCAGGCAGCAGGGTTAAACAGGTTTTGAGGGGGTGTTTGACCAGCATAGGAAGCCTTATTTGCAATATTCCGGAATTGTACGTTTGCGGCTTCACCTGCATCTGCGGGTGTGACGGAAAGCAAAACACGGCGTTTGGCAGCGCTATTGTTCTGGCGGGCTATTTCAATATCATCGTCGGGTACTTTCGAGTTCACAAAGTCACGGGCAAACTGCTCGGGTGTGGGTCGTGGTTTAATAATAGTGGCAGGCAGGTAAACCGTGTCCTGAACCATTAATTGAACCACACTATACTGGTTTCCTTCCAGGTTTTTCGGAATTACAACTGTTTTTGGCTTGTAACTAACGTGTGAAAACTCAACTATATCGCCTTTGAGTACAACAATTGAGAATACCCCCTGAGCATTTGTAATCGTTCCCCGGCCTTGTCCCTTGATTGTTACACTTACTGCCGGAATACCCACCAAGCTATCTGAAGTCATAACAATTCCATACAACTGAACCACAGAATCGCGCACCGTTTCAAACTGTGCGTGCGCTTTGTTCAGGGTAAGACCAAAGACAATTAATAGGGCGATATAGATTTTTTTCATCCTCTCAAAAATAATCCTCCCTAAGGAATACAAGAATAATGCTTGATTGTTTCGATTAACTTTGCCACTTCATTAACAATTAGACGTGTATGACCAAAGATGATGTGCTCAAAGCACTAAGCACCGTTCAGGAACCAGACCTAGGAAAAGATATCGTGACCCTCAATATGGTACGCGATCTCACTATTGAAGGTAATTATGTTTCCTTCACAATCGTATTGACCACACCAGCCTGCCCTCTGAAAGAGCTGATTAAAAAGAACTGTATAGACGCTGTTCAGTCATTCAATAAAAATGCGCTTGTTACTGTCAATTTTACAGCGAGCACTACTACGTTACGCAGCGATAAGGGCAGTGTACTGCCTAAGGTTAAAAATATTATAGCCGTTGTAAGTGGTAAAGGAGGTGTTGGCAAAAGCACTGTAGCTGCCAATTTGGCCTTGGCTTTATCAAAAGGTGGAGCAAAAGTAGGCTTAATGGATGCAGATATTTATGGTCCCAGTGTACCCATTATGTTTGGAGTTCGTGGTGAACGCCCTATGATGGTAGAAGTGGAAGGTAAAGGTATGATCGTTCCTTTGGAGCGATTCGGTCTGAAGCTAATGAGTATTGGTTTGCTGGTTGACGAAAAGAACGCGGTAGTTTGGCGCGGGCCAATGGCCAGCAGTGCCATCCGCCAATTTGTTACTGATGTTTACTGGGATCAACTGGACTACCTGGTAATTGATATGCCGCCCGGCACAGGTGATATCCATTTAACCTTGGTACAAACCGTACCAGTTACTGGTGTAGTGGTGGTGACAACTCCGCAGGATGTTGCCCTTGCCGATGCCAAGAAAGGTATAGCCATGTTTGGACAGGCACAACTGAATGTACCCATTATCGGACTGGTGGAAAATATGAGCTATTTCACGCCAGCAGAGTTGCCGGAGAACAAGTATTATATTTTTGGAAAAGAAGGTGGAAAACGCCTGGCAGAAGAATATGACATTCCGTTCCTGGGGCAAATTCCACTTGTGCAAAGTATCCGTGAAGGCGGTGACATAGGTGTACCCATTCTGATGAGCGACGAGGAGATCACCAAACGAGCTTTCATAGAATTAGCAGGCAATGTTGCCCGGAGTGTTTCGATGAGCAATGCGCATATGAAGAGCGAGGAAATTGCGGAAGTGGTGGAGTGATGAGTAGTTTTATTTAATCCATTCAACCCCGTTAGAGGAGAATTTTACAATATTAACCGGTGCAGATACTGAGCTAGGAGTAGTTTGCGATTGAATTTGGATCAATTTTTCAACAAAAGATACAGGATCTGAAACTTTAGGGTGTGTATCAAAATACCTTTCAATCCCTGAATAATCACCTAAAAAGTAGAACTGTGACTGTTGTGCCGGACAATCGCCGGGGCAGCTTGACATATAATCTTTTACGTCGATCTCATTTTCATCTGTAAACTCGAAGCCTATGATCTGCACCTGTGGCTTTTTATCCTTAAGGCTTAATACAGCAATTTCCAGGATGTTTTGTTTTGAGGCTACGGATCTTTTATACAATTCAGGCTGGTATTGCTTTTGGTATAGAAATTCGGTGTACAAAGCCTTTTTGATCTCTTTTTTAATATTGGCAATAGCGCGGTTGTAATCTTTGGCTTTCCTGAGCTCCTTGTTTATTATCTTCTCTGCTGAAAAAGAAGTACGGGATGCCACCATTCCGGCAAGCGCAAAGCAATAATTGCCTACCCGGTGGATCTTACAAACAGAAATCTTCTCTGAAACATTCGCATTAACATCCAGGATAGTACGTCTGCTGTCTGTACCCATGACAACATAATACGGCGTGATCAAAATAACAATTGACGTCGCAAAAAGAGGCTGGGCCAAAAGAAACAACAGTGTATAAAGCAAGAAACGTTTCATATCAATTCAAACAGAAACGGCAATTAGTCACTTGCCTTGTGAAAAATTATTAATATAACGGTTTCCTATATGTTTAAGGGGAATTGAAATAAGTGTAACACTTACCTACAAGCAAAATAATACGAAAACATCTTAATTTCAAATTAGAAATCTTTTAATACAACGACTATACCGGTTAAATTTTTAATAGATAATAAATTGAATTACGAATAAATAAGGCTTTTCCCTTACTCATTACAGTTACCCAAGATTCAATCAATTTCAATTATTTTGCGCACAAACGCTGAAATTAATGCCGCTTAGCTGGAGTGAAATTAAAAGTCGCGCCCTGGACTTTTCTTACGAATGGAAAGCAAAGAAAGTAAAGACAAGCAATAGTAAACATTTCTGGACAGATTTTCTGAATGTATTTGGCATTAGCCGTCGCCGTATAGCATCTTTTGAATATGGCTCAAACCTCCTCTGGAAGGGTGTTATTCTTATTGACACGACAAACTCCAGTACTAATGAAAACCATTCATTTGAGCGTAGTAAAGAACTCGTATCCAAGCTACCAGGGAAAGAAAAACCCCCGTATACACTAGCCAATGATTCAGTACATTTTATTCTAAACAATCTTGAAAATGATACCCAAACAAAATTCCCGCTGTCTGAATTTGTGAACCACGTCCATTTTTTCGACTTTCTGGCTGGTTACCAGTTACGTCCTTTCAAAGAACTGGATCCTGTAAACATAGAGGCTGCGGAGCTGATGGGAGTTTTGCATGATAAATTAAAATGTATTGGTTATGCAGGGCATCCACTCGAGGTTCTTTTAATCAGGCTGGTATTCATATTGTTTGCAGATAATACCAACATCTTTGAAAAAGGGATCTTTTTAGATTATATCCAGACCCATACAGCAGAAGATGGGAGCGACCTTGCCCAACAACTTACCCATTTATTCAAAGTCCTCAACACCCCTAAGGACAAACGTTCCAGCGCTTTGGATGAAAGCGTTCAATCTTTTCCCTATATCAATGGAAAGCTGTTTGAGGAAAACCTCCCGCACTGCAATTTTGATAGCGAGGTGCGGAAATTGATCATGGAGTGCTGCCATTTGGATTGGGGCAGCATCTCGCCAGCGATCTTCGGATCACTATTTCAAAGTGTAATGGACGAAAAGGCAAGACGTAATCTTGGCGCTCATTATACGAGTGAAAAAAACATTTTGAAACTAATTAAGCCCCTTTTCCTGGATAAGCTATGGCAAGAGTTTGAAAGTATAAAAACCAGCCGGACTAAACTACAGCAGTTCCATAATAAGATCAGTAATCTGCGCTTTTTGGATCCAGCTTGCGGGTGTGGCAACTTTCTCATTATTGCCTACCGGGAGCTGCGTCTTCTAGAAATTGCAATCATAAAAGAGCTGTTATTCCGCCACATGAAGCTTCGTGAGGAAGTAGCAGCCGAGGCCGGTATAGATATATCTGTTTTGCTCAAGTGCCAGGTGGACCGTTATTACGGTATTGAGTATGAAGAGTTTCCTTGTCAGATTGCCCAGGTGGCCATGTGGCTAATGGATCACCAGATGAACATGCAGGCCTCGCAGATCTTTGGCTGTTATTACGTGCGTTTGCCTTTAAGCAAAAGCGCCAACATCAAACATGGCAATGCGCTGCGCTTTGATTGGCAAAGCCTGATCGAAAAAGGGCCGCAAGAAAAAGGAGCGGAGCGCTTCGATTTCATTTTTGGCAACCCACCTTTTGTAGGCAAACAATTGCAAAATGTTCTCCAAAAAGAAGATATGGAACTGGTGTTTGCCCATGTAAATGGAGCTGGTGTACTAGACTATGTTACCGCCTGGTATATCAAGGCTGCTCAATACATGCATCAATATTCTAACCATCAACCAGACAAGCATAAAAAAAACCTAAATGGAGTCATTAAAACCAAAACCGCCTTTGTAAGTACCAACTCCATTGCACAAGGCGAGCAAGTAGGCATTTTATGGAATGAGCTTTATGGTAAGTATGCCGTCAAAATACATTTTGCGCACCGCACCTTCAAATGGAGCAACGAGGCCAGGGGAAATGCAGCCGTGCACGTTGTGATCATAGGTTTCGCCAATTTCAATGTTACTGGTAAGCTGATATTTGACTATGAAGATATAAATGGTGAAGCGCTTGAGACTGAAGCAAAAAATATAAACCCCTACCTTGTTGAGGGAAAAGATAAGTTTATCATTGCACGTCCAAACCCGATTTGTAAAGTTTCTAAAATGTATAAAGGAAGCCAACCAACAGATGGCGGGTATTTTCTTTTAACAGACGAAGAAAAGATTGTTTTTATACAGCAGGAAAAAGGTGCTGCTCCTTTTATCAAACCATTTATCAGCGCGCATGAATTTATTAATGGCGAGAAAAGGTGGTGTCTCTGGCTGGCTGACGCCACTCAGGATGAACTCAATGAATTGCCCCTGGTGCAAGCCAGAATAGAAGGGGTCAGGAATACAAGGTTAAGCAGCACAAAACAAGCAACCGTAAAATGGGCGGAATTTCCCACCTTATTTACAGAAAATCGTCAGCCGACCAGTAATTATATTTTAATCCCCTCTCATTCTTCTGAAAACAGGAAGTACATACCCATTGGATTTATGTCGCAAGACGATATTCTGAATAACTCCTGCTTCTCCGTTCCCGATGCAACTTTATATGAATTTGGCATCCTGACCTCTGAAATGCATACTGTTTGGGTAAAAAATACCTGTGGTCGCATTAAAAGCGACTTCCGCTATTCAAACACCTTGAATTATAACAATTTTCCCTGGCCGAAAGCGCCCAATGAAAAGCAGGTAAAAGCAGTGGAAGAAGCCGCGAAGGGGGTATTAAAAGCAAGGTCTTACTATCAGAACTTACAGGATGGAACTGTTCAAAAGAAAATTTCACTTGCTGATTTATACCATCCAACATCAATGCCTCAACAATTATTAAGTGCTCATGAAACGCTTGATAAAGCAGTAGATCAATGTTACCGATTGCAGCCTTTTTCTAATGAAACCAACAGGATGACATTTTTATTTGCGCTGCATGAAAAATATACTTCCGGAATCAATGAAAAAGAAAAGAAGTAAATTCGCAACAGGCCATTAACCTTCTTCACCTGATAGCTGGCTTTTATTTTCCAAAATAAAAATTATAGTTATGGCAATCGTTAAAGTCATCGAAATTTTAGCCAATTCAGGTACAAGTTGGGAAGATGCTGCGCAGCAAGCTGTAAATGAAGCTTCAAAAAGCTTACATGGCATTAAATCAGTCTTTATCAAAGAACACAGTGCTATAGTAGAAGGTAACAAGATCGTTCAGTACCGGATTACTGCGAAGATTAGTTTTGAATTAGATTCCAGCGGAACATAAAAAGAGTTAACCAAGGCTTATCTATTAGGAGACTTTCCGATCTGTTAGGAATAGACATACAGAGCTGCGTTTGCATGCGGCCAGGGGATATTATTGCTTACTTTTATTGTAAAGTTGTTTGATGAAGAAAATTCTTTACCAGTTCCTATTTCTATTTTCGGTGATCAAGGTGAATGGCTACATTTTTGCCCAACAGACACCTGTTATCAATCACATAGCCTTGTCTGTTACAGATCTCAAAAAAAGTGTTTCCTTTTACTATAACATTGTTGGACTGGATACTATTCCTGAACCTTTTAAAGATGGAAAGCATGCCTGGTTCTCTGTTGGCGATAATGTAAGTCTTCATCTAATAGAAGATGCTCCTGCTGTTAAAACCTACTACAAAAATTCTCATTTGTGCTTTAGCGTCAATCATTTGGCATCGTTCATCGATAGGTTGAAGAAAGAAAGAATTGAGTTTGAGAATGTAAAGGGCATTAAGGGTGAAGTCACGGTCAGAGTGGACGGGGTTCAGCAAATTTATTTCCGTGATCCTGATGGGTATTGGATTGAAATAAACGATGCGAAAAAGTAAAGCCAATAATAAATGTGATACCGATTTGTGTTTAACAAACACGGTATGAAATTGAAAAAAAAGTTGAATTTTATTACCAGAAGTATCTATAATTCAATAATTTCCGACCAAACTATCGTTTGTTTAAACCTTACTTTTGCACACCTTAACCGACAATGCATATGAATACAGTAAACAGGCAAGTTCTTACGCTGGATGAGTACACCATACAGCAATTACGTGGTATACCCGGCGCTACCGGAGAATTAAGTTCTTTATTAAGAGACATTGGACTGGCAGCCAAACGCATTAATGTGGAGGTTAATAAGGCGGGGTTGGTAGACATCCTTGGAGATGCCGGTTCGATAAATGTGCAAGGTGAAGATGTCAAAAAGTTGGACATCTATGCCAATAACCAACTCATGGGGGTGTTGCAACATGGTATAAGCTGTGCCGGTATTGCCAGTGAGGAACTGGACGAATTCATTGCTTTTGATGATGAAGTAAGCAAACAATCCAAATACGTGGTACTTTTTGATCCTCTGGATGGCAGTGGCAATATAGATGTCAACATTTCTATTGGAACCATATTCGGTGTTTACAGAAGGGTAACGGAAAGAGGGACAAAAGTTACCGAAGAAGATATTTTACAACCAGGTATACGGCAGGTGGCTGCAGGCTATATCGTTTATGGATCCTCCACCATGCTGGTCTATGCCACTCGCCGGGGAGTAAATGGATTTACCCTGGACCCCTCTATAGGGGAGTTTTGTTTGAGCCATCCGGACATCAGGTGCCCGGAATTTGGAAAAATCTATTCCGTAAATCATGGTAATTTCTTTAAGTATACACATGGTGTGAGGGAATACATCAATAATTGCCAGAAAAAGACAAAAGAGAATGGCGGACCATATACCCAGCGCTATATTGGTAGTATGGTAGCTGACGTGCACCGCAACCTGCTGAAGGGCGGTATCTTTATGTATCCAGGCCTGGCAGATAAACCTGGTGGTAAACTTCGTTTGTTGTATGAGTGTAATCCATTTGCATTTATCGTAGAAGTAGCCGGCGGCAGAGCAACAGATGGCAAACAGAGAATCCTGGATATTCAACCCACAGAACTGCACCAGCGTTCTCCTCTCTTCATTGGCAGCAAGGGTATGATGAATGAGCTGGAAGAATACATGTTGAAAGAAAAACAGTTGCATGAATAAAGTGATGATCTCGGTTCAGAACCTGGTAAAGAATTATGGCAATTTTCAAGCTGTAAAAGGCATCAGCTTTGACGTACAGGAAGGTGAAATCTTTGGTTTATTGGGGCCTAACGGAGCTGGAAAGTCTACTACTTTGGAAATTATTGAAACCCTACGACCCAAAACAAGCGGTAAGATATTTGTTGGTGGGCTTGACCTGGATGTGCACCCTAATGAGATCAAAAAGATCATCGGTGTACAACTGCAAACCAGCGGTTTTTATCCAGGTTTGAATCTTTTAGAACTGATTGATCTTTTCTCAGGTTTATACAACAGAAAGGTAAATCCGATAGAACTGCTGGAAACCGTAAACCTGAAGGATAAAGCAAAAGCAAAAGTGAAAGAATTGAGTGGCGGACAAAAACAGCGGTTTTCAGTAGCTACTACCTTGATCAATGATCCCAAAATCGTTTTTTTAGATGAACCTACAACAGGACTAGATCCACAAGCCAGGAGAAACCTATGGGAATTGGTAAAAAATATCCGGCAAAAGGGCACAACAGTCATTATTACTACACACTATATGGATGAAGCTGAATATTTATGTGATCGTGTGGCTATTGTTGATTCCGGCAAAATTGTGGCTTCGAATACACCAGATAAACTTATTGATGAACTGGTAGCAACAGGTTTTGAACGCCCAAAGGAGATGAAAAAAGCGAATTTAGAAGATGTATTTATACAATTGACTGGTCATAAATTAAGAGAAGAATAAGATCATATTTAAAACATAAGAACAATGTCTGATGTACGCTATCCCATTGGTCAGTATGTACCACAAGAATTTTCAGAAGAAAAGAAAGAAGAGTGGCTAGCAGATATTAAATTTCTGCCGCAGTTGCTTGAGGATGCTATCAGTAATTTAGATGAACACCAATTGCAAACGCCATACCGTCCCGGCGGGTGGACCCTACACCAGGTGGTGCATCATGTTGCTGACAGTCATATGAATGCCTATTGCCGCTTTAAACTAGGTTATACTGAGGATAACCCGACTATAAAACCATATGACGAGAAGCAATGGGCTTCTACTGCTGATGTACAAAATCTCCCGGTAAACATTTCCATGACCTTGCTTTTTGCTGTGCACCAGCGCTTATATGAGTTTTTAAAACATTTCTCTAAAACCGATTGGCAGAAAACAATTGTTCATCCGGAACATCAAAAGCAGATGTCGCTATGGTATTTGCTGGGTATGTATTCATGGCATGGCAGGCATCATTTGGCACATATTACATCGTTAAAGGAACGTATGGGATGGTAGTAGTATTCTTAAATCCTTTTACTTTGTAAATATGGAATGGAAAGTACTATCCAGTGAATATATTAATAAAGAACCCTGGTTGACTACGCGGAAGGATGTTTGTGAATTGCCTAATGGGACAATTATGAGTGCCTATTATGTGCAAGAGTTTCCAACCTGGGTTACAGCCTTTGCATTGACCAAAGACAATAAAGTGGTTCTTGTAAAGCAATACCGTCATGGTTTGGGCGAAGTTTGCATTGAAACACCAGGAGGTTGTGTGGATGAGCATGAACCATTAGACCAGGCCATCATCAGGGAGGTGAAAGAAGAAACTGGTTATGAATTTAAAAGCATCGAATATTTAGGTAAAATATCGCCTAATCCATCCACAAATAACAACCTGATGCACATGTTTTTAATGAGAGAAGGAGAAAAGGTTAGCGATCAAAGCCTGGATGAAACCGAAGATGTAGAAGTTCTTCTTTATTCTATTGATGAAGTAAAAGTTTTGCTTCGTGAAAACAAAATCATGCAAAGCCTGCATACTACCTGCATGTTTTATGCATTAAACAGAATAGGTGAGATGCAATATTAGCTATTTCAGATCTTGTCTTTTTCAATTTCAGCCACCAAAAAGATACTGCCGCAAACGATAATCAGATCATCAGGATCAGATTTATCGATTGCGAGTCTGAGTGCATCATTCACGTTTTCATAAGTATTGCCTTCCAATCCAGACAGTGTTGCCTGCTCCTGGAGTATTTTAGCTTCAAGAGCTCTTGGAATATGGGCTTGCGTGAAATAGTAATTGGCGCTTTTGGGTAGCATGCCAAGAATGGAGCTTACATCTTTGTCTTTCACAACACCAATCACAATATGTAATTTGCTAAAGCTCAATTGCTTCAAATGTTCGAGCATTTGCCGGATTCCATCCTGATTATGGGCTACCTCCAAAACTACTGTCGGTTTATCTTTGATAACATCCCAGCGACCATGTAATCCTGTCAATTTTTTTACCTGCTGTAAAGCAATCAAGGCATCCTGTTCGTCAATTTTCCACTCTTTTTTCCTCAGAATTTGAATAGTCTGTAAAGTAGTAATGATATTTTTTGTTTGATAAATACCAGGCAGGTCTAATGCATACTTTCTTTTATTGCCAGAATATTTGTCCCGAATCTGAACTTCTAAAAAATGTTTCGAAAAACTATATTCCTCAATTGCATAATGATCTTCTGCAAAAGAAAGCGGTGCTTTTTTTTCTGAAGCTATTTTTTTAAAAACAGGGATCGTCAAGGGATGTTTTTCACCGATCACTACAGGTATACCTTCCTTTATAATGCCTCCCTTTTCTGCGGCTATTTCCTCTAAAGTATTTCCAAGCATGTTCATATGGTCCAGCCCAATGTTGGTAATTACAGAGACTTCAGGTAAAACGATATTGGTGCTGTCTAATCTACCGCCGAGTCCAACTTCTACAATGGCAATGTCTACCTGCTGCTCGGCAAAATAGGTAAAAGCCATAGCTACCGTGATCTCAAAAAAGGAAGGCTTAACTTCCTCAATCAAGGGCTTTACCTTTTCAACAAACTGAATTACAAAATCTTCTGTGACCAATTCACCATTGATACGGATACGTTCCCGGAAATCTTTTAAGTGAGGAGAGGTATAAAGCCCTGTCTTATAACCTGCGGTTTGAAAAATAGCCGCCAACATATGACTAACAGAACCTTTGCCGTTGGTACCAGCGATGTGAACTGATTTAAACTTTTGTTGAGGATTTCCTAATTGTTTGCAAATGATGAGTGTGTTGTTAAGGTCTTTCTTAAATGCAGTACATCCTATGCTGCTGAACATAGGAAGCTTGTTGTAGAGGTAATCTATTGTTTCGGCGTAGTTCATCAGCCGCAAAAGTAATGGCGGAACTGCAGGTAAAGAAAAGGAAAATTATCCCCTTACTTTGAAATCTACGATAATGGTTTGTCTAAAACCGCCTTCGTATTTAGGATAGGGGATCTCGTGAGCCCGCCTGATCGCAATATTGATCTGTTTCCTATTTGAGAGTGTGGACCCTTTGGGCTGGTAAGTAGCGGATTTCAATTTGCCATTTTCATCAACAACTATGTCCAGTGCCACTTTCCCACTTTCGTCGAAATCATCTTCGAAGTTTTGTGTTGGAAAGCTAACTGTGCGGATACCCAGTCTTCTTGGGGTACCTGTATAATCCCTTCCACCCGGAACACCGCCTGGACGGCCCTGATCGCCTGTTCCGCCGGCAATACCTTCACCGCTGCCTGGCTTATAACTATCTGCTCCATTTCCACCATTACCTTGTCCGCCAACTGTACGTCCTAAAACCGCTTTCGGGCGCGGAGGAGCCTGAACCACAGGTTGAGGACTGGTAGTATTGTTTGTTTTTACGGTTTTATTGTTATCATCAATTTTTGTAGCTTTTGGACTGGTTACGGCTGGCTTTGTAATAGCCGGCGCGTCATTATCCGGACGATCGTCTGTTTCTACGTCTTTTGCTTCACTGGTAGCAGCTTTTACCGGTTGTGGTGGTGTATAAGCAGTTTGCTGGGCTGGAGCAGGTTCCCCGGGAAGTAAAGGCTGATCTGTACCAGAACCTTCGTCGCCAGAACCCAGATTTACCTCCATAACTTCCACAAACTCGGGTTGTGAAATGGTGGGGAGGGGCCATTTTACCAAGTAGAACAGCAACAATAATAAACCAGCAATACCTAAAGTAATGGCAGTGGCTTTCCTGTTTTTTTCCCTTTCAAAATCGGCCGTCATGTTGATAGTGTTGCTCATACAAATTTATAGGTCGAAAGTATTCGTTCTTTTATAGACTTCCAAACGATGCAAAAGTTATACAAATTGCGTTTATAGCAATATGAGATGGCCTTCTTTTAACATTTATTCTAAAAGATATTGGCAACCCCCCTTTGTACAATTACGTATTTACTAAAAAACCAAGTCTGTATACTGCCGTGTCGATAAGAATCATATTCCTTTAACCAAAAACCAGATATATTATGAAACAAAATGCGCTATGGCTTTCCAAACTTTTTCTGGGTGGCTTATTCCTTTCATTTGTTGCTATTGGTTGTGATGACGATGATGATGACACTCCAAAAGAAGTAGTTTATGACCTTAGTGGACCTGCAAATGCAGCCAACGAACGGCAGGCAACTCCGGTGGTCTCAAACGCTACAGGTACCATTACAGGCACATACAATGAAAATACAAACGTACTTCAATATACAATCACCTGGACAGGACTAACCGGTAATGCATCTGCCATGCACTTTCATGGACCTGCTACTCCTCAGGAAAGTGCCGGTGTTTTAATACCCATCCCCGGGTCCAATACCCCTGAAGGTAATGTGAGTAAATCTGAAACCCTATCTGATGAAGTTGAGGGCTATTTATTGGAAGGCAAAGTTTACTATAATATTCATACCGCTGCCTATCCGGCAGGTGAAATTAGAGGTAACATTGTGACAACTAAGCGGTAAAAGTGGGAAGTTTAAGGTGTTTAAAGGGTTTAGTAAGTTTAAAAGTTCAAATGTGAAAAACACTTAGGCTTGAAAAGAACCAATTAAACTTATTGAACCCTTTGGACATTTATACCGGTTTCATTTGAGTAGTATGGTAATCGGGTCGTGAATGGTGAAAATGTTATTACTCATAGGGATGAGGTATTATTAATGTGCAAAGTCTGCATCAAAACGCCCTTTAATTCTTTCTATTGGCGGGTTATAATAACCAAACTTCAGGTGAGGGAACTCATCCCGTATGAGTTCCATTAATTGCTTTATACCGAGTATTTCACCTGTATCTGCTACACCAATTTTACCCAGGTACCAATCCGGATCGATATTAAAATTGCGCCATTGTATCATACAGAGATCGGTATCAATGATCAACTTACGCAGCGCTTCATACTCTGCCACTGAGTCGGTCATTCCAGGAAAAACAAAATAATTGATTGAGGTCCAGCCGCCAAAGCCTCTAACTACTTTCAGGCTTTCAATGATATCTTCAAAGTCGTAATTGTTGGGCCGGTAATAAGGCATGTAAATCTCGCGCCTAGCTGAGTTTGTGCTCACCCTTATACTATCCAGGCCAGCTTCGCACAAAGCCTTTACGGCTGCAGGTCGCGAACCGTTCGTATTTATATTGATGCTGCCTTTTGAAGTATGCTTTCGAATCTCGATAATAGCTTCCCGAATGGTTTCCCACATCAGTAAAGGCTCTCCTTCACATCCCTGGCCGAAGCTAACGATCGGGTAAGGAGCTGTTTCCAGATGAGGCACAGTATATTCAACGATTTCTTCTGCAGTTGGTTTGAAGGTCAGGCGGTCCTGGGTTGATACTATTGTTTCTTCTTCCGGCTGAAAAGAAATACAACCAATACAGTTTGCATTACAAGCAGGTGAAGAAGGGATTGGACATTCCCAACGTCCCATGAAATAATTGCGGGCTGCAGGGCAATGGTAAGTGAGTGCACAATTATTGGCTAAGTGTGATACCAGCCGGTTGTGCGGGTATAATTTTAACAGGTGTTCAACGCCGGAGGCCACAGTTTTATCATCAAAGCCACCACATTCCTGCCTGATATCCCGTTCTATCCGAACGGCAGGAACATAAAACTTATTGTTATGCCAGCCAGCGGCTGTATAACAGAATAGTGGAAGGGTAGGAGCATCAGGTGCGGTTTCATAGGCAGCCAAATAAAAGCCAGTATGTGCAGGAGGAATAAAAGCAGCCACAGCCCAACCCTTATCGCATAATCGCATTTCACCAGTTTTTACGTCTATGCCTATACCACGCCGGCCAGGAAGTTCATATAACTGGCCTCCATGAGGTAACTCTATCCATTCATCGGCTGATACCTGAAATGCATCCCAACCACTTCGGCCGGTAACGTACAAGCTTGTATCCTCGTAAATATTTCCTTTGCCGTCTGAATATAAAATATATGGAGATATCACTGATATAATTGATTATAATGATAAAATGATATTGGGTTAGCACTTATTCACCCTTATTTGCATTCTGATACTTCAGTTTGCCTAACTTTTCACTGCAGAACATGTTTATCCGCTCAATTTCCGTACCTGTTAACAAACCCGATATTTCGAATTGCAAGTATTGGTTGTTTGTGTAGTTCAAAGTAATATAATCCTTACGAACTATAACACTTTCCAACATATTCCAGTAAATCTTTTTGATCGAAAAGCTTCCCGGAGCGCTTATTCCCTCATTGCTGATCTTTATTGCCGGCTGAGATGAAATGAACCTTTCTGCAAAAAGCAGGGCCAGACAAATGCCAGCCCAAAGAAAAAGACTTAGGCTGCGGCTGGCATTGCCTGAACGCAACAGAATAATTGCAAAAACCAAGAAGACCGAAAACTGTAGCCACCTTAGCAACCGATTATATTTAAAATCAGTATCAATTCTCTTTCGAACCGCCCCATAATAAATAGAAACCACAGCTACAACGAAAACAGGAAGTAAAGTCCAGAAGTTGCTATAATTCAGGTATTTAAATACGAGGCTGGCATTAGCTACCAAGAAGAGTCCGGCCAGGATGTGGAACATTCCAACACTTCTTCTCCGCTTTTCAATTCCCTCAATTTTTACAGGAATATCAAACATGGTTTGCCGGATTACCTGCTACCAACAAATTACACAATTTAAACAGAACACGAGCACCAACATTGGCATCCCACCCGGTTTCGCTGGTGCTTACTTCACAAAGATCAAAGCCAATTATCTGCCTGCCAGACAGGCGAATCTTATTCATCAGGTAAAAGGTCTGCTCGGTTTCAAATCCGCCCTGAACAGGTGTTCCAGTATTCGGACAAAGTTTTGGATCGAGACCATCAATATCAAATGATATATAGACTTTTTCCGGTAACTGACTTACAATTTCATCAACTATATCTTTGAATCTTTCGCCTTCGAACTGACGGATACGGATATCACGGTCGAAATATGTTTTTACACGATTGTTGTTTTGCTGGATGAACTCCCATTCGCCAGATGAGAAATCACGGATACCCACTTGCACCAACTTTTGCATTTGCGGGATCTCGTTAATAGCATTATACATAATGCTTGCGTGTGAGTAAGTGAACCCTTCATAAGCTTCCCTTAAATCACAGTGTGCATCGATCTGAATTATTCCGAAATCTCCATACTTTTCAGCTATAGCCTTCATGTAACCGAGTGGTGTACTATGGTCCCCGCCAAGGAGCCCCACCAGTTTTCCGCTGTCCAATAGCGCTTTGGTTTGTTGGTACACCCAGTTGTTTAAGAAAACGCTTCCTTCATTTACATCCTTCAGGGTGCGGGTCATAAACTGGTTGCTTGCTACCTCATCGCCCCTTGAGATATAATCTATGAACAATTCAGCTTCCTTGCGCAAATAATCACTCTTCAGTAAAACCTTCTTATCTGATTCTTTAAGAAAGAAGCCTTCTTTCCAGCCATCAGGTATATCCGGATCGAAAAGGTCTACTTGCAAACTTGCCTTAAAAATTTGTTCTGCAGAACGTGCAGTTCCAGATCCAAAGCTTACGGTAACTTCCCAAGGCACAGGTAGTAGAATCAGGCGGGCATCTTCTTCTGTAAAAGGCAATCCAAATATATTATTATCAGGATTACCCACACTATTGGGATCAAACTTGGAGAGATCAGCCATTATTATTCTTTTAAAAAGCGGTGCAAGTTAATCCCATAATTTTCATTTTAATAAAAAAATAAGCCCAGCAAGTGTTAAAAAACGAGTTGTTAGTTCAAAGTTCATAGATTGTTACGAAATATGAGTGGTGAGGAGACGGGAATAGGCAATGGACAATGAGTGATGAGTAATGAGTTATGAGGCGGAGCCCGGGGTGTTTGTGGGGAGGAGTATAATTGTAAGGTTGCTTTAAAACTGAGAAAAAGTGAGGGAAATACGAATTGGTAAAGGAATTGGTAGAAAAGAAGCATAAATAAATTGCATACGTATATTGCTTCCGATGTTATAAAGGTAAAGTTTCTTCGTGAAAGTCAATTCCATATAGTTTCAGTTCGTTCAGGACGGGTTCATAGATTTCCTTTAATATGGGGATATGCAAACCTTTTAAGTTAATTTTTCCATTTAATATCAGTTTTGCAGCTATGCCCAAAGGCAATCCGACTGTCTTTGCCATGGCGGTATGCTCCTTATTTTCTCCGATCAGGTTCAAAGAGCTTCTTATTTTAAATGGAACGTCGGCAATCAAATATTCTAATTCGTGTAACATGACCACCCGGTCGTTATCCTGGTCTTTTAAAGCCAGCTTGTTTTCCAGGACAAATTGTAAAAAATCAGCAGCAGTGCATCTTCCTATATTTACTAAAGTTGTATTATCGTCCATTCCCAGATAAAACAATTGACTTAATGTCAGTTTTGATTCGTGCAATTTAAAAGCAATCGTTGCTGCAGCATTGGTCTTAAGATCATCTAAATCAATATTCTCGAGGTTGCCTTTTTCGGTTACCATCAAAAAATTCTCAACAGGGTCCATACCCTCATCTGAGGACTGCTGTTCCAGTTGGGTTAAATTCACCAGATTAGCCAGCAGGTCTTTTGTAGTTTCAAACTGGTCGTGCAGCTTTTGTTCCAGCCAATTGCCAAAATTGTTTTTATCAAGGTGTTCTTTAAAAATATCCTGTATGGATTTACCATCTGTCTCTATTAAATCAGTTTCATCTGTGAGCTTGAGGTCGATCAGATTTTTCCATCCATAAATGAAATCCGGGTGACGGAGGGTAGTTCGTATAAACGTATGGCAATCTTCCAGGCCATACACTTTCGCATAATTCAGCGAGTTGCGATTGGGGTACCAGCAAAAAATTTCAGGATCTATTTCAACATACCGCTTTTCCGCAAATATTTCCGGATATTCAAGTTTAATCAGTTTTCCGTCCTGTTTAAAAAAAGCCCCACCCTTACCCGCATTGACAACGTTTCGAGGGTTCCAGCTAATCTTGTAATGCCAGGGGTTATCATCGCTTTCAGGAGCTACCAATCCCCCACAGTGTGACATAAACGAAGTGATGACACCACCGTTTGTTCTAATGGCGTCGATTATTCTTTTTGCACTCATGTGGTCGATTCCCGGGTCTAATCCCATTTCGCACAGAAACAGAACGCCGGCAGCTTTGATTTCCTGACTGAGACCTCTCAATTCATCGTTTATATAAGAAGCTGTGAGCAGGTTTTTTCTGAATTCAAGGCAATCTTTAGCCACAAGGATGTGCAGACTGGGTGGAAGTAGAGAAATAACCAGATCTGAACCCATTATGAGTTGACTTCTTTGCTCCTGTTCCTGTACATCAATGGCAACTGCCTGTCCAAAAGTTGATCCTGCAATCTTATTTTTGGCTGTTTGCCAATCCGCATCAGCCACCGTAAGCTTCCAGGATTCTTGCTCAGCATGTTGTAACAAGTAATCAATCAACACTGAAGACGACTTGCCAGCACCGAACAATAAAATCTGCTTCATCCTTTTTTAGGTGAAGTTAAAGGAGTTTCTAATGCAGCAATCAAAGAGAAGAGGATGGGGAAGATTAAGCTTCCGATATTCTTGAAATGCATTCAGACGATTTCACATTGGTAATGCGGTATTTTATTTTTGAACCCTTAGTGTTGGCTGGAATATGTATAGTTTTGGAACTTTTCGGTTTTACAAAGTTTGTAGTAAAAGCTTTGGTTTGCACCAAATGCCCTCTGTTTTCCAAATAATCTACCTGCACCGTTACAGCCTCAATAAATAAAGCTGAATTGTTAAACACGGTTAATTCCAATTCATCGATTCCGCCAGAGGAAACTACATGATAATTATTCGTTTTGATTTCCAGTAATTTCTTCAAATCTGCAAGGCTCAATTCCAAAGTTCTGACTGCCTTTGACTTATCTAATTTTTGACCAGTATCAGAAGCTGAAATTATTTCTTTCACTAACGCATTTTGGTAGTTATTATCAGTGTTGCCTGAAGGCGGATCCTTTTTCAGGGCGTTTTTTATAGCCACAAAATCAGAGGGAACATAATTAAATCCCTGAACTATAGCCTTTAGGATAAAAAAATCGAACATCAAAACTGCGACTACCACTAAAAACCAGGATACCTGAGATGTGGGTGCAAAAAAACGGGATGCAAATACCTTAACCTGTGATTGTCTATTCTGACCCGATATTGTTTCGGGTTTTAACTCTTCAATTTCATTGGGGCCCTGCCATCCAGTACTTTCGTCAATAACCCAAACCAAATCCGCAGTTTGTAATTCCTTTTTTTTCAGATCCTCTAATGAAAATGGCCCCATTTCATCGTAATTCCTCCTCAATAAGTACCTTTTCATATCTCCACCATTTACATAAAAAGGAAACAGAAAATACTGTGCCCGATTCTGACCTGTACGATTGGTGGCGTGTTATGGCAAGCAATTTAACCATCTGAGACAATCATTAAATATTAACAATGAATTATATAAATCAATTGTTTATTTATATGAAAACATCCCTATTTTTTAAGGTTATTCGCTCCAGAAGAGGTAAATTTGCTCGCTTCAAAAAAGCTATAATTTAAGCTGAAACGAATGGAAGATAATCTGCAACCGCAAGAAACAAACGATCTGAATCGTATAATTCCCGTTAATATCGAAGAGCAAATGAAAACCGCCTACATAGACTACTCAATGTCTGTGATTGTTGGGCGTGCCCTTCCTGATGTAAGAGATGGATTTAAGCCAGTTCACCGCCGCATTTTATATGCAATGAATGAGCTGGGTATGAGCTACAACCGGCCCTACAAGAAATCTGCCCGCGTTGTTGGTGAAGTTTTGGGTAAATATCACCCCCATGGTGATTCTTCAGTATATGATGCGATGGTGCGCATGGCCCAGGAATGGAGTATGCGCTATACGATGGTTGATGGCCAGGGAAACTTTGGCAGCCAGGATGGTGATGGTCCGGCGGCTATGCGTTATACAGAGGCCCGCCTGCACCGCATTTCGGAAAGCATGCTCCAGGATATCGAAAAAGAAACGGTCGACTTTCAACTAAACTTTGACGATTCTCTTGAAGAGCCTACTGTTCTTCCAAGCCGCATACCCAACCTGCTGGTGAATGGCTCCAGTGGTATTGCCGTAGGTATGGCGACCAATATGATGCCCCATAACCTTGGTGAGGTAATAGATGGCTGTGTTGCTATTATTGATAACCGGGAGATCACTATAGATGAACTCATGCAGCATATAAAAGCCCCTGATTTTCCAACAGGTGGAATCATTTATGGAATGGAAGGAGTGAAGGCTGCCTATAATTTTGGCCGTGGCCGAGTAGTAGTGCGTGGTAAGCTGCACATTGACACCAAGCCTAGCGGACGTGAGCAAATCATCATTACCGAGGTTCCTTACCAGGTAAACCGTGATGCCCTTTGTGACCGTATAGGCCAGTTGGTAAAAGATGGCACTATTGATTCCATTGCACATGTAAACAACGAATCGAACAAAAAGGAAGGTACACGTATAGTTGTAGACCTGAAGCGTGATGCTGTAGCCAATGTAGTGGTAAACCAATTGTACAAATTCACAGAACTCCAGACCAGTTATGGTATCAACAACGTGGCGCTGGTAAAAGGCCGTCCCCGTATCTTAAACCTTAAGGAATTAATAAGTGAATTCGTTGATTTCCGCCATGAAGTAGTTGTTCGCCGTACGCAGTTTGAACTGAAGGAAGCTGAAAAGAAAGCACACATTTTACAAGGCTACCTGATTGCATTGGATCACCTGGACGAAGTAATTGCATTGATCCGGGCCTCTGCAACACCAGAAATTGCCAAAGATGCCTTAGTAAATGCTGGCTGGGGGCTTGATGAAATTCAGGCCAAAGCCATCCTGGAATTGCGCCTGCAACGTCTTACCGGCATGGAAAGGGAAAAAATCAAACAGGAATATGATGAACTGATGAAGTTAATTTCCCATTTAAGAGAATTGCTGGCTAATGAGAGCATGCGTTTTGAGGTAATCAAGAATGAATTACGGGAAATCAAAGAACGCTTTGGTGATGGCCGCAAGTCTGAAATTACTTACCTGGATAATGAAGTAAGTATAAAAGACCTGATCAAAGAAGAAGATGTTGTGATCACCATATCTCACCTTGGATATATTAAGCGCACTTCGGCAACAGAATACAGGGCACAGAAACGAGGTGGAAGAGGAGCGATGGGAGGCCGGACCAGGGAGGAAGACTATATTGAACATTTGTTTGTTGCCTCAACCCATCATACATTGTTGTTCTTTACAGAAAAAGGAAGGTGCTATTGGCTGAATGTTTATGAAATACCTGAAGGTGAAAAGAACAGTAAAGGCCGGGCCATTCAAAATATCCTGCAAATCTCGCCGGATGATAAGATCAGGGCCATTATTGATATAGCCGACCTTCAAGATGCTGACTTTGTGAATGCACATCATATAGTATTGTGTACGAAGAAGGGGATTATCAAGAAAACGGACCTGGCAGATTTCAGCCGTCCCCGCACGACGGGTGTTAATGCGATCACCATTCTTGAAGGAGACCAGCTATTAGAAGCCAGGCTGACTGATGGAAATTGCGAAATAATGATGGCGGTAAAAAGTGGCAGAGCTATCCGCTTTCCGGAAAATAAGGTACGTTCCACCGGCAGAGGCGCCATTGGTGTGAGTGGTATTGAAGTAGACAATGAAGAAGATGAGGTTGTTGGTATGATTTGTGTTAATCCATCCACGCCTGACAGGACAGTACTCGTTGTGAGTGAAAAAGGTTTCGGAAAACGGACAGCCGTAGACGAATATCGTATTACTAACCGGGGAGGTAAGGGCGTTAAAACCATATCTGTTACCCCTAAAACCGGCAGTCTTGTTGGCATTCTAGACGTGGCAGAAAAGGAAGACCTAATTATTACGTGCAGAAGCGGCGTTACCATAAGAATGAATGTATCCAACATCAGTGAATTAGGAAGAGCGACACAAGGTGTAAAATTGATCAGAATTGACGAGGGCGATGAAATAGCTGCCATAACCCAAATTGATGTTGATGAAGAGGAAACTGCAGAGCTAGTTGAAAATGAAAAAACAATCATTGATGAAGCAACGAATCTAAACGAAGAATCATCTCAACAAGAGGACGGTGTTCCTTCATAACAAAAATTCAAACTAAAAAAAACAGCAATGCGCAAATTAATTCTCTCTGCAATACTGGTTGCTAGCAGTGTTACCATGTTTGCCCAAAACCTTGACGACGTAAAAGAAAAAATCGACAAAAAGAAATACGACGAGGCCAAAGAAAAGATTGATAAGATTCTTTCTGAGCCAAAAGGACAGAAAAATGCCAATGCCTGGTATTATAAAGGAATTGTATATACAAATCTAGCTCTGGATTCTACAAAAACTGATATGGATTACAGAGGCGAGGCGTTCAATGCATTTAAGAAATACTATGAACTGGATCCTAAAAACGTTCTAGGCACTCTAGATCAAAACGTACGGATGTTTCAATTGTATGAAAATTATTACACGGCTGCTGTAAAGGATTATAATGCAAATAATTTTGCGGGCTCGTTTAATAATTTCAAAAATGTACTGGCAATTGAAGAGTATATCACCCAGAAAGGATTCTCCTATCCGGGCATTACTATTCCAGCTCTGGATACAGCTTTAATATTAAATATTGCTGCAACTGCTTCAAAAGCAAAGATGGAAGATTCAGCCATGGCTTACTATCAGCGTTTGGCTGATAATAAATTAAAAGGTGAAAATTATATTGAGATCTACCAGCTTTTAGTTGACTATTACGGAAGGAAAGGAGATGAAGCCAACAGAGCAAAATATCTTGCCATTGGCCGTGAACTGTATCCGGAAAATGATTATTGGTTTGAAGTAGAATTATCACCAATTCGCGAAGACAAGCCGAAGCTGTTTGCAAAATACCAGGAACTGACAAAGGCTAATCCAGAGAATTATTACCTGAATTATAACTATGCGGTTGAACTATACAACTACTTATATGCAGGTGATAAAAAGCCGGCGGATGCAGCTACTTATGAGCCAATGGTAGAGGAAGCTATTGCTAATGCGATCAAAGCAAAGAACAATCCAGATGCCAATCTTTTAATGGTTCGCTATCTTTCTGAGCAGATTTACAGACTTGAGGATCAATCGCGAGCTATTAAAGGAGCAACACCTGATGCAGTTAAAAAGAGAAAAGATAATGCAGCTATGGTGAATAAAAACTGGGATAAATTAGTTCCTTACGCTGAAGCTGCCTTTAATGGTTATGCAGACAAGAAGGAGGACCTGAAAGCTTATGAAAAGGGAAACATGAAGTTTGTATCAAACGTTTTGATTGATTACTACAATATGAAGAAACAGTTTGATAAAGCAAAGGCCTATGAAGATAAAGTGAAGGAGTATGGCATATAAAAAATGATATAAATAATGAAGCCGGCTTTTCGCCGGCTTTTTAGTTCTACATCTATTTAACATAATATAAATTATGAGCTAATCTATATTATTTTTTATAAGGCTGATATAATGTTCCCTGGTTAATTAAATGATTAAGCAATTCTAACAAAAATCACGATCATGCCCAAAAAGCAAAATGCCCTGCTTTAATTCTGTAAAAGCAAGGCATTTGGTGAATTGAAAAATATTTATTAAAACGATCCGCTATTAATAAAGGACCCTCACTTTAATAGTATTTGGTACTTGTTTTAAAAGATCGGCCGCCTGGCTAGAGAGTTCTTTATCAACATCCAAAACCACATAACCGATGCGGTCGTTGGTTTTCAGGTACTGGCCCAGGATGTTAATATTATTGATAGACAACTGTCCATTGATCTGAGATAATACACCAGGTACGTTTTTATGAACATGCAAAATCCTATGTGTGCCTTCCTGAGGCGGTAAAGACAATGCCGGAACCGTATGAGAGCCCCAACTAATGCCTTTTTCCAGGAAATTCAGCAACTTATTGCTTACATCATCGCCAATATTTTGCTGTGCCTCTTCTGTAGATCCGCCAATGTGAGGTGTCAACAGCACATTAGGTAAGTTCTGTAGAGGCGTAACGAAAGGATCGCCGTTTTTTGCTGGCTCTACGGGAAATACGTCAACAGCAGCACCACCGATCTGACCGGATTCAATTGCAATTTTCAAGGCATCCAAATCCATCACTTCTCCTCTTGCATAATTGATTATAATTGCGCCTTTTTTGCAATATTTGAGGTTATTCTTATTGATCAGGTTTTTAGTTTGCGCTGTTTCGGGAACATGAAGGGTTATTACATCGGCCTGGCTTAGCAGCTCTTTCAACGATTTAGTATCTCTCGCATTACCCAGTGGCAGCTTGGTCTCAATGTCATAAAAGATGACTTTCATGCCCATTGCCTCAGCCAAAATGCTCACTTGCGCACCTATATTGCCATAACCAATGATTCCCAGCGTTTTTCCACGCAATTCGTGGCTACCTGAAGCATCCTTGGACCACCCACCTTTGTGAGCAGCTATATTTTTATCCAATATTTTTCTGATCAACATTATTGCGGATGCAATAACAAGTTCTGCTACAGAGCGTGTATTAGAATAAGGCGCATTAAAAACTGCAACACCATGATCTGTGGCCGACTGCAGATCTACCTGATTTGTTCCAATACAAAAACAGCCAATTGCTTGCAATTTTGTTGCTGCTTCCAAAACAGGTTTGGTTATATTGGTTTTTGAGCGAATGCCAACAATATGAACATCTTTAATTTTCTTAATAAGTTCTTCTTCAGGCAAAGCCTTTGTAAGCTTTTCAACGCTTACATAGCCGCTGTCTACAAACTTTTTAACCGCCGCATCACTAATGTTTTCCAGTAATAGTATCTTTATTTTTTCCTTGGGGTAGCTTGTTTTGGTAGTTTCCATGGTGCAAATATCTATAAATCAATCGAAATAAGCATAAAGTTAATCCCTGACAAACTTCAGCTTTTGTAGCAACAAAGTTCAACTCACCATTTAAGTATATTTTTTATGCACAGATCAGGGTATAAACAGGCCCATTTAATTTTTTGGTTTTCTTTTTGTATTAGGTGTGCAAATCTTTTAAAAGCCACCCTCTACTTTTGCAAAAATTTTTATTTTGAGGATCATCTTTATCATTATCGGGTTAATTGTGTGCCTGTCGGGCTGTAAGTCGCAAAAAGATAAGCTTCATACTGCCCTTAAAGATTCTAATCATGTGGCAGCCATGGCTAGTCTAAATAATTTAGACAAGAAAAAGTACCATGATGCTGTTGAAGATTACCTTAAACATACCTTATTAAGATCAGGGTTCAATGGTAGTATACTGGTTGCTAAAAATGGTTCTATTGTTTATGAGCAGTATGTTGGTTATAAAGACATCAAAACAAAAGACACATTAACTGCAGAAACACCACTGCAAATAGCTTCAACCAGTAAAACATTTACTGCAGTTGCGATTCTCAAGCTCATACAGGAAGGAAAACTTCAATTAAATGATTCCTTACAAGTATTCTTTCCAGGATTTCCATATCCTGGCATAACCGTAAAAATGCTTCTTAGTCACAGAAGCGGGCTGCCAAACTATATGTATTACCTGGAGCCCAATTTTTGGGACAAGAAGGTATTTTTAACCAATGCAGATGTATTGAATACATTGATGAACCTTAAACCACCAAAGGCATTTAATCCTGATTCAAGGTTTCAATATTGCAATACGAATTATGTGCTGCTGGCTTTAATTATTGAAAAATTAAGCGGCATGCCTTACCCGGTTTACATGCAGTCAAACATTTTCGAACCATTGAAAATGAACAATACGTTTGTGTTCACCGTGAATGATTCGTTGCGGATAACTCCGTCTTACAATGCTTATGGCGGATTGTGGCAACTGGATTATACGGATGGCCCCTATGGCGACAAAAATATTTATTCAACACCACGGGATCTTTTAAAGTGGGATCAGGCATTATATGCAAACGTTCTTGTCAATAAAAGCCTGATGGATTCTGCATTTTTGCCTTACAGTAATGAACGTCCCTCCCAACACAATTATGGTTTGGGCTGGCGCCTTTTGAATCTCCCTAATGGCAAAAAAATGGTTTATCATCATGGCAGATGGCATGGTTTTAATGCGGCTTTTGCCCGTTTGATTGATGAAAAAGCGACAATAATTATTCTGGGTAATAAATATAGAAGCAGTATTTACACTACTGCAAGAAAAATGTATAACTTGTTTGGTGATTATGGTGAAAATGGCGTTCAGGTTTTGGAAGAGAATGGCGGCAGAGAATCAAAAGAATGAGTTTTGAATAATGATCAAACGTGAAAATCTATAACACCAGCCAAATAAAGGAATGGGATCAATATACCATCGCCCAGGAGCCTATTAGTTCCATAGACCTGATGGAACGGGCTGCAAAAAAATGTGTGCAATGGATCCTTTCCCAGAAGTGGTCAAGTAAGCAGTTTTTGATCTTTTGTGGCAAAGGTAACAATGGCGGTGATGGTCTTGCCATTGCCCGGCTGTTGACAGAAAATGGCCACAAAGTATCGGTTTATATCCTGGAATTCGGTCGTTTGGGTTCGGATGATTTTCAAATAAACCTGCAACGTTTACACGAGCTTCCTGTAGAAATCAACTTTATTCAGTCTGCACAAATGTTTCCGGACATTCGAGACGAGTATATTGTTATAGATGCTTTATTCGGCTCCGGATTGAACAAACCCCTGGAAGGATTAAGCGCCCAACTGGTGCAGCATATTAACAACTCAAAAGCTACCGTTATTTCTATTGATGTTCCTTCCGGTTTATATATTGACCAATCGTCTTTAGGAAATAAGATCATCAAAGCCGATATCACACTAACCTTTCAAATACAGAAATTGGCATTCCTGCTGGCTGAGAATAAGAGTTTTACCGGTAATGTTCAGGTACTTGATATTGGGCTGCATACAGGTTTTGATGCGCAAACTGATCTGCAATTGCTGGAATTAACCCAGATCAAAAATATTTACAGGCCACGGCAGGAATTTGCACACAAAGGAACTTACGGACATTCATTAATTATTGGAGGTAGTTATGGTAAAATCGGCGCTGTGGTTCTTTCAGCCAGAGCCTGTTTAAGAGCAGGAGCTGGTCTTGTTACTGTATACTTACCGCAATGCGGTTATAATATTCTTCAAACTACGGTTCCGGAAGCCATGACCATGACAGGGCATGGTCATGACTTTATTTATGACCTACCCGAAAATCTGGAGAAGTTTTCCGCAATTGGTATCGGTCCAGGCTTGGGCACAAAGGAAGAAACCATAAAAACCGTAGTTAATCTTGTGAAGCAGCATAAAAAACCAATAGTGGTCGATGCGGACGCTCTTAACTGCCTGTCATTAGATCCTAAAACATTACCCGACCTTGCGCCTCACTCTATCCTAACCCCTCACCCCAAAGAATTTGAGCGATTATTTGGCAAAACTGATAATGATGTTGAACGAGTTCAACTTGCGCTACAAAAGGCCAAAGAGTTAAATATCATTTTAATTTTAAAAGGCCATCACTCGTTTATTGCAATGCCAACAGGACAATCCTATTTTAATAACACAGGTAATGCTGGAATGGCGACTGGCGGCACAGGAGATGTGTTGACCGGGATGCTGACTTCATTATTAGGCCAGGGTTATGCTCCCTCGGAAGCTGCCTTACTGGGCGTATATCTCCACGGTCTCGCCGGAGATATAGCTGCGGAAAATAACTCTATGGAAGCATTAATTGCAGGGGACCTGATCTCTTATTTTGGCAGTGCATTTCAAAGGTTACAGTAACCTATTTTCAGGCAAAATTTTCTTTATTTTCAATTCTTTGAAGAAAAGATATATCCTGTATAGAAAAAGTAGCTATCTTTTACGCTTTAGTATAGAATACATAAAAGTGTAATTTTTTTATGCGCATTGGAGTACCTACAGAAATCAAAAAAGATGAAAATCGCGTGGCAATGACGCCCGCTGGAGCATTCACCCTTGTACGCTCCGGACATGAAGTTTATATTCAAAAAGGGGCCGGACTTGGTTCGTCCTTCCGGGATGAAGAATATGTACAAGCTGGCGCCAACATTGTAGAAACGGCTGAAGAAGCCTGGTCAATGGATATGGTAATGAAGGTAAAAGAGCCTTTAAAAAAAGAATTTCCCTTTTTCCGCGAAGACCTTATCTTATTTACCTATCTGCACCTGGCTGCTGAATCTGAGCTCACCCAGGAGCTCATTTCCAAAAGGGTAACCGCTATTGCTTATGAAACTGTGCAATTACCCAATGGCAGCCTTCCGTTACTGACACCTATGAGTGAAGTTGCAGGTCGCATGTCTACACAAGTTGGTGCCCAGTATCTACAAAAGCCAGAAGGTGGCAAAGGTATTTTACTAGGTGGGGTACCTGGTGTTAAGCGGGGTAATGTAACTATTATTGGTGGAGGTGTGGCAGGAACCAATGCTGCAAAAATTGCTGTTGGCCTAGGTGCTGATGTAACCATTATTGATTTAAATCCTGACCGCTTACGTGAACTGGATGATATTTTTGGCAATCAGGTATCAACCTTAATGTCTAACCCATATAATATTGCTTTAGCTGTTAAGAATTCAGATCTTGTAATCAGCTCTGTTTTGATTCCGGGTGCGAAAGCCCCGAAACTGGTTACGGAAGAGATGATCAAATCAATGGAGCCAGGTTCAGTTGTGGTGGATATTGCCATTGACCAAGGTGGTAGCATTGAAACGGCTGATCATTTTACCTACCACAGTGATCCTATATATGTAAAGCATGATGTGGTTCACTATGCTGTAGTCAACATGCCCGGAGCTGTACCCCGCACCTCAACAATTGCCTTAACTAATGTAACGGTTCCTTATGCTTTGCAGATAGCCAATAAAGGATTCAAACAGGCTGTTTCGGAAAATGAAGCATTGCTGAAGGGCGTTAACGCTTACGACGGAAATATTACTTACAAAGCGGTGGCGGATGCACAGAACCTGGAGCATGCGGATATTTCTTCTGTTTTGGGAATTTATAATTATATCATTTAAATTGACCTTTTTCGAACTGAAAAAAGCTGGCAGTTGTACGCCAGCTTTTTTATTTGACTTAACATTCACTAAGACTAAGCGGGATATTTACAGCAAGACCACCTTCTGAAGTTTCCTTATACTTACTATTCATATCCAGGGCGGTTTCCCACATCGTTTCTATCACAGCATCCAGGGAAACTTTTGCATAATCAGGAGCACTTTGCAATGCTAATTGTGAAGCAGTGATTGCCTTTATTGCCCCCATGGTATTCCGTTCGATACAAGGCACCTGCACCAAACCAGCTATAGGATCGCAAGTCATACCTAAATGATGTTCCATAGCAATCTCAGCGGCCATCATGGCCTGCCTTTGGGTGCCACCCAGGGCTTCCGTTAACGCTGCAGCCGCCATAGATGAAGAAACACCTATTTCTGCCTGGCAACCACCCATGGCTGCAGAAATGGTTGCTCCTTTTTTAAAAATACTGCCTATCTCAGAAGCAGTAAGCAGGAACTGGATTATTTTGTCCTCAGAGACATTTTCATGAAAAATTAAATAGTAAAGTAATACGGCAGGAACTACACCTGCCGCTCCGTTAGTCGGAGCCGTCACCACCCTGCCAAAAGAAGCATTCTCTTCATTTACTGCCAGCGCAAAGCAGCTTACCCAGTCTAGAATATATTGGAATAAGTTGCCCCCATTCCGGATTGCTGCTAACCACTCATCAATGTTGTTGTAGGTTTTATTTAGGAGTAATTTTTTGTTCAAGTCCGCCGCTCTTCTTTTTACATTAAGTCCACCAGGTAATACACCTTCCGTATGACAGCCCCGGTAAGTACATTCTTTCATCACCCTAAAAATGTTCAACACCCCTTCCCTGGTTTCTTTTTCGTTACGCCAGGCGGCTTCATTTTCCAGCACCACCTCGCTTATTGAAAGCCCTGTTTTGATGCACCAATGCAATAAGTCGGAAGCTGTATTTATTGGAAAAGGAAGAGAAACCGAGGATTTTACACGCTCCTCTCCTTCCTTGATCACAAATCCACCACCTATTGAATAAAATGTCTCTGCGAGAGTTTCGTCATTCTTGAATTTTGCCAGGAAGGTCAATGCATTGGGGTGAAAAGGGAGTGATTCAGTAAAAAGGAATTGGATATCTACTTCAGGACTAAAGTCAATTTCCTGATCACCTAACTTCAGTTTTCGTCTTGAAGCGATCCGGGTGATCTTAGTTGTGATTTGATCGGTATCAAACGTTACGGGATCATCTCCACAAAGTCCAAGCTGTACAGCAATATCCGTTCCATGCCCTTTACCTGTTTTGGCTAATGAACCATATAATAAGACCTGAATTTCAGAAACGTTGGATAATGCAGTCTTTTGTTTCAGCGCATCTACAAAACGCAGAGCTGCTCGCCATGGACCTAAGGTGTGTGAACTGGAAGGTCCAATTCCGATCTTGAAAATGTCGAATACCGAAATTGCTTCGTGTGCCAAAAGCTCCTGTTTTTACAAATTTAAAACAGGTAATATGGATTGGGAACATTAATAATTATTGAACAGCAACCAGTTCTACTTCAAAGAATAAAATTGAATTGGCTGGAATCGTCCCATTTGGACTATCCCCGTAAGCCAAATAAGGAGGGATGAAGAGACGGATTTTGCCGCCAGTCTTAATCAAAGGAATACCATTTAACCATCCTTGGATAAAGCCAGAAAGTGGCCACGTTATTGTCTCGCCAGAGTCTGTTTCATCAAATACAGTTCCGTTTGGAAACATTCCTTTGTACTTAACCGTAACATTTGAACATGCATTTGGTGAGCCACCTGTGCCAGGATTGTCAATTATATAAAACAAACCGCTGCAATGTTCTGTTGCGCCTGTGATTCCGCGAGAGGCTAACGTATCTTTTAATGCCTGAACTTGGGTTGACGGGGCTTTTACGGCACATGGGTCATAGGTACAAGTGCGTTCAGAGTCGGTGTTTTTCAAGCAACCTGAAAAGAGGCTAACTATTCCAAAAAGGAACAAAACTTTCTTCATCTTATTTATCAGTTTTAAGCTATTCTTTATTACTAATGTTTAGCAGTAAGTTGGACAGCTTATTAAATAGTACCTGTTAATAGTAATATCAAAGCAATTATTGCCAATACGAGGGCTGCAACAGGGTAAGTAAATAAAAGCACAAGTGCAATTATCCCCAACAGAATGTAAATGATCAATTGCCTGTCAGAGATATTTTGAGCAGGAAACAAAGAATTGAATTTTTGCTTAATCAACAACCAAGTCATTTTACGTTTCAGCTTCCTTAATTGCTTGCGGCTTTTTTGCCCGGCATAAACTGTTAAAACAAGTGCACTCAATACAGAAGCTACTGCTACAGTTTCAGTTCCAGTTACATTATTCCCAGGTTTTGTCACATTATTTGCAGGTTGCAAGGTAGAAGAAGCAAATGCCATGATATTAATAATTTATAAAAAAGGGTTAGTTGCGCCAAAGGTATAGAAACACTACAATATTGTTTATTGATTATCTCTTTTTTTCATCAGTAAGGTGCTGCCACTCATTGCGGAGAAACCTCCAACCAAAGCACCGATGAAAGCTGTAACGATTATTAATAGAACAGGTGAGCCCAATGAGAATAGTTGGGCAATTCTTTGCGATAAGATACTATTGTTCTTTACATCAATCCAAAGAGCCAGGACTAACCATAATATGAATATGGCGAAAAAGCCTGATAAAAAGCTACGCAGGATAGATTGCTGTATAAGCAGACCTACTAAAAATGCAACAACAGCGACACTCCACCAAGGCAAATAAATGCCTGCAATGAAACTAAGGAGTGCTGTCAAAAGAATGGATACAATTATTTTCATTAAAAGTTATTTGATCATGCTTTGAAAAAGGTCATTTTCCACTTAATACGATTATCTGTGTTTTCACTTTCTTTCATCATCCAGAGTGGGAAATATTTTCCTGTTGCCCATAAATCAACAAAGTTGTCGTAATACCGACTGCCTGGGTTGCCACTTTGCCCACCCGGATAAATACCATAAGCCTCGGTTGGTGTGGTCAAATGAACAATCATTCTCCAACTCGGACCATGGGTATTCGTCATAGCATTTAAAGTATTGCTCCACCCACCGATCTTGATACCAGTGCGGGCAAAAGGCAGTACGGCTCCGCCCATCAGATGATAAATTGTTGGATTTTTATGTTTCCACCAGAGCAGGTCTGTTTTACTTTCTTCTTTGCTCAATCCATTTACTGCCAATTGAAATGCTTTGGCAACTTGTACATCCAGCGTTTCTTTTACAGTTGTATTTTGGTCATCGATATATTTTGATGCAGAATCCCGCAATAAGATTTCTACCGTTGTGATCTCGTCTGGAATTGCCACCTGCTGTCCAAATTGTTCCAATTCATCGCCCCAGATCACCATTTCCAGGCTATCCATCCACGTTTGGTAAATGGTTGTTGCCATAGATTCCGGCGCAGCCATAAAATTCCATTTGGAGATCTCATTCAGGTAGATTTTCTCCACCTGGCTCAAATTGTGCTGGTTAATATACTTTAAAAGTAATGGCACAGCATCAGCAGCCAGACTGCTGTAATAGTCGTTTTGCAGTACCATCATTTTCCGTGGTGTAACCTGCTGCATCTGATTCAGCTTATCGAATAAAGTAATGCCGCGCGATGTGATATAGTTGCCAGGTATAAAGTAAGGATAGAGAGAATCTACGGGCCTTTGGTTGGCACTTTGGATAAAACCTTCAGCCGGATTTATGATATGAGGGTTTTCATATTGCGGAATAAAACCCTGCCACATGTAGGAAGAATCTTCTCCTGGCATAATGTATAAACCCTGCCTGCCCCACCGCGCAGGAAACTTTCCCTGCTGCCAGATAGCAATATCACCACTTTTAGAGGCAAAAATGATATTCTGGCCTGGACAATTGAATAATTTTAAGGCTCTTACATAATCATTATAATTCTTTGCCCTGTTCAGCAAGAACCACACTGCGCCTTCATTGGAAGGATCATGTGCTGACCAGCGGAGCGCAATGGAATTTTTAGCAGTAATTTCAGCGCCAAAGCTTTCGTCGTACATCACAGGACCAAACACGGAATATGCAACTGTGTCGAAAACAGATGCCTCTCCCCTTACCTTTATTTCTTCAATTTTAATCTCGGTTTGCCTCCAACTGCTGTCGAACCAATATTCTTTCCTGGAAGCATCCTTAAAACGAATACGGTAATAATCCTTAACATCCCTTTGGGCGTTCGTAAAGCCAAATGCAATGCTGTCATTAAAACCAATGATCACGCTGGGAGATCCAGGAAAAGTAGCCCCATAAACATTCATAGTTGGTGTTGTTAACTGCATTTCGTACCAAATGGAAGGAAAAGTCAGGTCCAGATGCGGATCATTGCATAAAATAGGAGCACCGCTTTTGGTTTTTTTACCACTTACAGCCCAGTTATTACTCCCGTTTATTCTCTTTGGCTTAAAAACTTCTTTTGCCTTAACAGTTGAATCATTATTAAGATATAACGAGTCAGCAGAAGCCGGTTTCACCGGAACTACGGATGGAGGTGCAAAGGTTGTTCCTTTGGGTATGATGGGGATCAAAGAATCGTTAATCTGAGGAAAAAGGATACGCATTTCCTGTTCGGTAAATACCGTCTGAAGGTTGGTAAACTCGAAATCCCTATCAAATCCGGCCAGTGTTTTACTCATTTGCTTTAAAAACAAAGCAATTTTTTTATTGTTCCATTGCTCCGGCTTATAATCCAACAATTTATATTCAATGGGCAGTTCCTTTTCTGTTAATGTGGCTATATATGTATTTACTCCAGATGAATAGGCATCAAAAAATTGCCTCGATTGCCGATCCTTTTCCATTTCCTTTAAAGCATTACCAGCGGCATAAGTCATTCCCAGACGGCGCTGCTCCCGGTCGAAGTGAATAAAGCGTTCATCATTTCCCAGGATCTCACTTATCCTGCCAGCGGCAGCCATTGTTTGAAATTCCATTTGCCACAATCGGAACTTAGCATGCAGATAGCCCTGAATAAAGTAAACATCTTCATCATGTTCAGCAAATACGTGCGGCACGAGGCGCTGATCCAAATAAACACTCGCCTTTCCTTTCAAGCCATTAAATGACAGTTGTTCATTATAATCGAAGTCGCAGGCCTCCGCATTTTGCCAAAAGCCATGTTGAGGGCTTAAAAATTTACCCAAAGGAGGTATAGCTCCCCATTTGTTATTTAAGAAAAAAATTAAAGCAATTGTGATTATAGCAGATGTAACGAATGGTAGGATGCGCATAAGCAAGAGCAACTCATCCTCAAAGCTAAGATTTAACAAACAGCTTTGAAGATGAGATTTTAGTTAAGCTAAGAATTAAAGAACTTTTCTAAGTTAAGAAGAATGTTTGTGTAAATCTCTTTCTAAACCGGTTAAACAGAGAGAATTATTTAATCGTTCTTACCACCTAACATGGGAACAAAGCTGAAAAGGTCGAAATTCTCCTCTGTAAAACTTCCATCGGGCTGCTTTATGATTCTTTTCATTACCTGAAAATCGCCTGTTCCCACAGGAATCACCATCATACCTCCGGGTTTCAATTGCTGCAAAAGCTTTTGAGGAATTACAGGAGCTGCAGCAGTTATCAATATTTTATCAAATGGAGCATAGGTTGGCAAGCCTTCATAGCCGTCCCCATAAAAGAATTTAATATTCGGGTATTTTCTTAAATACGTAAAACGTTTGTTTTGTTCAAAAAGTTTTTTTTGTCTTTCAATTGTAAATACCTGAACACCCATTTCAGCCAATACACTTGCCTGGTAAGCACTACCGGTTCCAATTTCAAGTACTTTATCAAATGGTTTTAACTCCAGAAGCTGAGTCTGGTAAGCCACAGTGTACGGTTGTGAAATGGTTTGGCCAACAGCTATCGGGAAGGCCCTATCCTCATAAGCAACCTCATCAAAAGCGGAATCCAAAAAGAAGTGTCGTGGAACATTTTCAATTGCGGCGAGTACTTTTTCGTTAGTTATCCCTTTTTCTCTGATCGATTCTACCAGCTTTCTGCGCAGTCCCTTGTGCCGGTATGTGTCATCATTATTTCTCATGGCGCAAATATAACGTCACAACAAACTTGCCAATCAATGTTTGATTTAATAGCCTATTTGAAACCAAAAGAAAGGCAATTCGCAAAGGTTTAAATAATAAATCGATACATTTAAGTGTGGTCAAAATGCATATCATACTAGGATTTTTATGGCTGGGTTTTTGCGCTCTGCATAGCCTTCTTGCCAGCCCGAAAGTTAAAAAAATAGCAGAGCGTTTGCTAAGGCAGCAGTTTAAATTTTACAGACTTTATTATTCTTTGTTTGCATTTATCAGTCTTGTATCGATCTTACTTTTTTTATTGAACACACCCTCTGTTTTTCTTTATAAAAAGACGCTATTATCTAACATATCGGGTAGTGTTATTGGTTTGGGAGGCCTTACAGTTATGTTTATTTGTATTCGTAAATATTTTACCCGGTTGAGTGGCATCAAAAGTCTTTTTCTCAATGAAAATCCTTCCAATGAATTAATAATCACCGGCATTCACAAATACCTTAGACATCCGCTCTATGCAGGTACATTTTTATTTATTTGGGGTCTTTGGTTGTTGTTCCCTCTTCTTTCACTTCTCATTACCAATCTTATTATAACTATTTATACAATAATAGGCATCAGGTGGGAAGAACAAAAGTTAGAAGCCGAATTCGGAGAGCGTTATCAACAATATAAATTGAAAGTACCTAAACTGATACCCTTCCTGAAATTAAAAGCAGTTTTCAGGTACCACACTAAAAATAGACAAGGCTAGGTATCGTTTACAGGCTCATTTATTCGGCTTATTCCAAGTTAGAATTACGAGGTACGAAGTAATAAACCCCTGATAGGCGTGATTTTTTGGTATTTATCGCCTGAATTGAACCTTTCACCGATTTGCGGCTCATCCTTTGAATCACCTGACGTTTCTTTGTAATATCATTTGTAATATCAAAAACGAGTCTGTAGTTAATCCACATACATTTTTAAGACCATCCGCCACAAGAGAAAAGGGCACATGAGTGCCCTTTCGTATGATAAGCCATTAGAAATGAAATTACTTTTAATGATTATTTCAATTCCATTTCTTTGATGATAAGGTCTATCTTTTCATTTAATTGCGCTTCTACTTTTTCGAAGTTCTCTGCAGCATCCAGGGGTGCATTCACGCTGAAGTAGAATTTAATCTTCGGCTCTGTTCCGGAAGGACGAGCGCTGATCTTGCTGCCATCTTCAGTTAAAAACTGCAACACATTTGACTTTGGCAATTCTATTGGTGATTGACTGTGCGTCAACAGGTTGGTTTTTACTCTTTTTTCATAATCCAGCAATTCAACTACTTTGCTACCAGCCAAAGTTGTTGGCGGATTCTTTCTGAAGCGCTCCATCATTTCAGCAATTTGCTGTTGACCATCACGACCTTTTTTGGTAATAGAGATCAGGTGTTCTTTATAAAAACCATATTCTATGTACAGTTGAACCAGTTTTTCAAAAAGGCTTCTACCTTTCGATTTTTCATAAGCAGCCATCTCACAAAGAACTGCCACAGCTGAAATGGCATCTTTATCCCGCAAATGAGAACCAATCAGCAGTCCATAGCTTTCTTCACCACCGATAATATAATTTTCTTTTCCCTCCATTTCCTTGATCAATTCTGCAATCCATTTAAAGCCGGTTAAAACATTATAACATTTTACACCGTTTTTGGCAGCAAACACATCGATCATATCGGTAGTTACAATTGTCTTTACCACCATATCATTGGGCTGTGCGATACCTTTTTCCTTGCGGCTTTCTATTAAATAATTAAAAGCAAGCAAGGCTGTTTGGTTACCATTGAGCAGTACCCATTTACCCCGATTATCTTTTACGCCTATACCCACACGGTCGCTATCAGGGTCAGTACCCAGTAAAATATCAGCATCAATCTCCTGTGCTTTCTTTAATGCGTAGCTCATGGCTTCGCTTTCCTCCGGGTTGGGGTAAACAACCGTAGGAAAATTACCATCAGGGTTACTTTGCTCTTCTACAATATAAACATTGGTAAAACCATACTCTTTCATTAACTGCGGTACCAGTTTGATCCCGGTTCCATGGATAGGCGTATAAACGATCTTTAGGTCCTTCTCCTTTGCCACTACTTCCGGATACACACTCAGGCTTTTCACCATACGGATGTAAGCTTCGTCCATTTCTTTGCCGATCAGTTTAATATTTTCTTCTCCGCCGCTCCATTTTACTTCGTCAACACCAGCAATTTTTTCTACCTCTGCAATTACATTTTTATCATGCGGGGGAACTAACTGGCCGCCGTCATCCCAATAAGCTTTATAACCATTGTATTCCTTTGGGTTATGGGAAGCCGTACAAACTACGCCACCTTTGCAACCTAACTGGCGGATGGCGAAAGAAAGTTCCGGCGTAGGGCGCATATCATCAAACAAAAAGACCTTAATTCCGTTAGCAGCGAAAACTTTTGCTGTTGTTTCTGCAAAAAAGCGGCTATTATTTCGGCTGTCATGCGCAATGGCGACTTTAATCTCCTCACCAGGAAAGCTTTGTTTTAAATAATTTGCATAGCCCTGAGTGGCCATTCCAACAGTATATTTATTCATCCGGTTGGTACCCACGCCCATCAAGCCCCGAAGCCCGCCAGTTCCGAACTCCAGGTTCCTATAAAAGGCATCCGCCAGTTCCTCGGTATTGTTTTTTTGTAATTCCTGTATTTGCTTTTTTACGTCCTCATCAAAATTTCCAGTGAGCCAGGTTGCTACTTTCTGTTGAATAACTGCATCCATATATGATAATGGTTTTAGGTTTTAGTTTGGGATTGAAGATATGGATTTTGGAAAATCCTTTGCGAATATATACCTGTATGTATTTTTGGAGCTGTGAACAGACATTTTTTTACTTTTTTATTTTTGATCAGTCTTCAATCTGCAGCACAAGGTATTTCAGAAAAAAGAGATTCTTCCGGCGAATCTTTGAAATCTATCAATTTTTCAGCCAACAAAAATAAAGCAACCCGTAAGTGGCTGATTGGCGGCATTTCTGTTGCTGGATACGGAGGCTCTCTGATCTGGTTGAATGAGGCATGGTATAAAGGATATGAGAGGACTTCTTTACACACCTTTAACGATTCGGAAGAATGGCTGCAGATGGATAAGATAGGGCATGCATGGACCGCATATAACACGAGCCGGGCTACATCTGCTTTGTGGAAATGGTCGGGATTGGCACCCAGGCAAGCAGTTTTGATAGGAAGCCTCAGCGGATTTGGCTATTTAACTGTAGTTGAGTGGCTCGATGGACATTCTGCAAAATGGGGCTGGAGCTGGGCCGATATGGCTGCGAACTTTGCAGGCTCAAGTCTTTTTGCTACACAGGAATTATTATGGAATGAACAAAGAATTCAATTTAAATACACGGCCCATCCCAAAAATTATCATGACGATGTTGAAAAAAGAGCTGATGAACTTTTTGGCAACAGCATACCAGAACGCCTTTTAAAAGATTATAATGCACAAACCTTATGGCTGAGTTGCAATCTAAAATCTTTTTTACCGGACAAGAACTTACCAGCCTGGCTGAATATTTCTGTTGGATACGGTGCAGAAGGGTTATTTGGCGGATTTGAAAACAAAGCAACTGATAAAGCAGGGAACATAACTTTCAACAGGCCTGATATCAAAAGATTCCGGCAATGGTATCTTTCTCCTGATATTGATTTCACCAGAATAAAGACCAATAAAAAAGCTATAAGGGTTTTATTAGATGCTTTAAATATAATTAAAGTACCGGCTCCGGCCATTGAACTTTCGAATGGAAAAGTGAAGGGAAGGTTTTTAAGTTTTTAAAAACCTTCCCTTCTCAAGTTAATGTAGCCAGGCTCCGGTTACTGTATTACCTTCTGTTTCCACTGTAATGTGGTCCTGTAAAGTTGTAGATAAAGACAGGCCTACAAAATCTGAAAATACAGGAAACTTTTTATGGCTTCTTTCTACGAGTACTAGCGTTTGAATTTTGCGCGGGTTGAAATTCAGAAATGGTTTCAGCGCATATAATAAGGTCCTGCCACTATCAGCCACATCATCCACTATCAGAACTACTTTATTATCGAAATCTTCGACCCCCTCAATCCTGACATCCATTGGTTGTTTTTTATTTAAATGTATTGTAGCAAACTCAATGTTTATATCTATGATCTTTATCAGTTCATCAACCAGATTGCTAGCTACCACAACTCCATTCTTTGAAATGCCTGCAATTACTATTGAAGTTTCATCCGTATTACTTTCAGCAACTTCAAAAGCCATGCGGCGAAGCCTGCGTTTTATCGATTCTGCATTTAAAATGCAGTTTTTTGTTTCTAATTCTGTTTTCATCTACAAGTTTTACTATCTTAAATTAGCAAATCTAAGCACAGAAAATGCAGATCATACAACAAATATTATTCCTCCTGCTGACAGTCATTGCTATTTTTTTATTTGTTAAGCAGGTAAAAGTTATCAGACGCAACATCAAGCTAGGACGGGATGAAACATTTGAGCCACATCCTCAACGCTGGAAAAATGTGCTGCTCATGGCTTTCGGACAAAAACGGATGTTTGATAAACCGTTGGTTGCTTTATTACATTTTGCAGTATATGCTGGTTTTATTATAATCAATATTGAAATACTAGAAATAATATTGGACGGCATATTTGGCACGCACCGCTTGTTTGCGCCTACACTTGGCAGTTTCTATTCTTTTGTTATCAACTTCTTTGAAATACTGGCATTCCTCGTCTTGATATCTTGCATCATTTTCCTGGTGCGAAGAAATATTGTAAAAGTGCGCCGGTTAAATATGAAAGAGTTGGACGGCTGGCCCCGTAGCGATGCCAACTATATTTTGATTTTTGAAATTATCCTTATGGCCTTATTCCTGACTATGAATGCATCTGACAAGGCATTGCAGTTGAAGAATTATGGCCATTATGCGGATGTGCCAACTAACTTTTTCGTATCTGGGCTGATCACTCCTGCCTTTGCCAACCTTTCTTCTTCTACTCTCATAAGTATTGAACGATCAGCATGGTGGTTGCATATTGCCGGCGTATTCTTTTTTCTGAATTATATACCGTATTCAAAGCATTTACACATTATACTAGCTTTTCCCAATACATACTATGCCCGGCTTATGCCCCAAGGCAAAATGCAGAACATGCCTGAAATTCAAAAAGAAGTACTGTATGCCATGCAACCAGAAACTGCTCCGACAGATGTTTCTACAGAAGCACAAAAAAAATTTGGCGCCAAAGATGTATTTGATCTAAGCTGGCGCAATCTTCTGGATGCATATACCTGTACAGAATGTGGCCGCTGCACGGCAGCTTGTCCCGCCAGCCAAACAGGCAAGCTGCTTTCACCACGGAAAATTATGATGGACACTCGTGACCGCATGGAAGAAATAGGGAGAAATATTGATAAAAACGGAAGTTTCCAGGAGGATAACAAAACACTTTTACATAATTATATAACTGCTGAAGAATTACGGGCATGCACTTCTTGCCAGGCTTGTGTACAGGCATGTCCGGTGCTCATCAATCCATTGCATATTATTAACCAAATGAAGCGCTATTTAATTATGGAAGAAAGCAATGCTACACAGGAATGGAATTCTATGTTCAGCAATGTTGAAAACAACTTTGCACCCTGGAAGTTTTCACCGGATGATAGGGATAAATGGGCAGAGGAAATGAAAGGATAAAACAAAGATTGGACAAGAATATCTTTGATTCAACAAAAACAGAACATGAATTATCGTCAATTAGGCAAATCATCACTTCAGATCAGTGAAATTGGTTTTGGATGTATGTCGTTAAAAGGAAATGAAAAAGAAAACATTAAGATTATTCATAAAGCCATTGAACTTGGCGTAAACTTTTTTGATACAGCAGACTTATACGAAAAAGGTGTCAATGAAGCCATGGTAGGAAAAGCGCTTCAAGGCAAACGCGATAAGGTTATACTGGCCACAAAGGTAGGCAATCAATGGAGAGCTGATGGGAGCGGTTGGGATTGGAACCCTCGAAAGGAATACATTTTACAGACGGTTGAAGGCAGCCTGAAACGATTACAAACTGACTATATAGATCTTTATCAGTTGCATGGCGGAACCATAGATGACCCTATTAACGAGACCATTGAAACTTTTGAATTGCTAAAAAAGCAGGGCAAAATCCGCTTTTATGGCATTTCATCGATCAGGCCTAATGTTATCCGGGCGTACGTTGATCGCTCCAATATTGTGAGTGTTATGATGCAGTATAGTTTACTAGACCGAAGACCAGAAGAAAGTTGTTTACCGCTGCTCCAGCAAAACAATATTGGGGTATTAGCCAGGGGCAGTGTTGCCCAAGGACTACTGCTTGGTAAGCCGGCAAAGGAATACCTGGATCTTTCTCCAGAAGAAGTAAAGAAAGCAGCCGCAACTATTCATTTACTTTCAGGCATTCAAAGAAAAAATGTTCAAACAGCAATTCGATTTGTTTTGAGACATCCAGCAATAACTTCTGCTGTTGTAGGCATTAGAACTCTAGAGCAGTTGGCAGAGGCGGTAGAGACCATGTATACGCCATCCCTTTCAGAACCAGAATATCAACAATTGCTGCAGTCGGTTAAACCAATTGTTTACCAGCAGCACCGGTAATTTATGAAATAATTGCAGAGTTTATTGATTCCTGAATCAAAGGATTCTTTTACCTATGTAGCATAAACGAAATAGGTACTAAATTTTAACACTATTATTAAAATCCACTTCAACCCCTATCTTTGGAGTCTTTGGAGAATATAGAATATGCACTCATACGTCTACTTGATCCCTGCTATGGGAATAATTGGTTTACTTTATACAGTATGGAAGTTTATCTGGGTCAGCAATCAGGATGCCGGTACCAGCCGCATGAAAGAAATAAGCAATTATATTGCTGAAGGAGCAATGGCATTTTTACGCGCCGAATGGAAGATCTTAACCTATTTCGGACTCATCATAGCCTTACTTTTAGGCTTCATGGCCAGCCGCAACCCACATTCGCACTGGTTTATTGCAATTGCCTTTATTATTGGTGCATTCTTTAGTGCCCTGGCAGGTTTTATAGGTATGCGCATTGCCACAAAAGCCAATGTACGTACTGCCCATGCAGCCCGCACTTCGCTTTCTAAAGCCTTACAGGTTTCTTTCACGGGTGGCTCAGTCATGGGAATGGGTGTTGCAGGACTTGCCGTTCTGGGGCTTGGTAGTCTTTTTATTATATTATATCAAATTTTTGCAGCGGGTTCGCCGGTGAACTCACCTGAAATGTTCCAGGCAATAGAAGTGCTCACAGGTTTTTCTTTGGGCGCAGAAAGTATTGCCTTATTTGCACGTGTGGGTGGTGGAATTTATACTAAAGCGGCTGATGTGGGTGCGGATCTTGTTGGTAAAGTTGAAGCAGGGATACCTGAAGATGATCCCCGCAATCCGGCAACAATTGCCGATAATGTTGGTGATAATGTTGGTGATGTGGCGGGCATGGGTGCCGACCTATTTGGATCATATGTTGCAACAGTACTGGCTACTATTGTTTTAGGACAAGAAACCATATCAGATGATAATTTTGGTGGCTTCTCTCCTATTTTATTGCCCATGATGATTGCCGGTGTTGGTATTATTTTCTCCATTATCGGAACCTTTTTTGTCAGAATATCTGATTCTTCAGGTGTTCATACATCCGTTGTGCAAAGGGCATTGAATATGGGTAATTGGGGATCAATTGTGCTAACAGCCTTTGCTTCCTATTTGTTGGTAGAATGGCTGCTGCCATCTACACCAATGAACTTGCGCGGATTTGAATTTTCAAAATATGATGTATTTGGTTCCATTATGGTCGGATTGATCGTAGGTACCTTAATGAGTATTATTACCGAGTACTATACAGCCATGGGCAGACGTCCAGTAATGACCATTGTGCGCCAGTCCGGTACAGGTCACGCTACTAATGTAATCGGAGGTTTGGCTGTAGGAATGGAATCTACGCTACTGCCGATTTTAGTACTAGCAGGTGGTATTATTGGTTCTTATTTTTTTGCCGGATTATACGGAGTAGCCATAGCTGCTGCCGGTATGATGGCTACAACAGCCATGCAACTAGCAATTGATGCTTTCGGACCCATTGCGGACAATGCAGGAGGAATAGCCGAAATGAGTGAATTGCCCAAAGAAGTGCGCGAAAAAACTGATACGCTTGATGCTGTAGGTAATACTACAGCGGCTACAGGTAAAGGATTTGCTATTGCTTCGGCAGCGTTAACAGCACTTGCATTATTTGCTGCTTTTGTAGGTGTGGCAATGCCCGGCTATCAGCATATAGATATATATAAGGCCGAAGTACTGGCTTCTCTTTTTGTTGGAGCTATGATTCCCTTCATTTTCTCATCTCTGGCTATCAGGGCTGTTGGTGAAGCAGCGATGAGCATGGTTGAAGAAGTAAGAAGACAGTTCAGGGAAATTCCTGGTATAATGGAAGGAAAGGGAAAACCCGAATACGATAAATGCGTTGCGATTTCAACAGAAGCATCCATCAAAAAAATGATGGTACCCGGAGCCATAGCCATTGTTTCACCATTGATTGTCGGCTTCTTGATGGGACCAGAATCATTAGGAGGCTTCCTGGCCGGTGCGACCGTTAGTGGAGTTTTAATGGGTATGTTTCAAAATAATGCCGGCGGAGCTTGGGATAATGCCAAGAAAAGCTTTGAAAAAGGTGCCGATATTAACGGTGAGAAATTCTATAAAGGATCCGATCCACATAAAGCCTCAGTAACCGGCGACACAGTTGGTGATCCTTTTAAAGATACTTCCGGTCCATCCATGAATATCCTGATCAAATTGATGTCAATCGTTTCTCTTGTTATTGCCCCTACCCTGGCAGATATGTTTCCTTTAGGTGATCAAATACCCGCAACAGGTGTACAACATTCCATTGAAAAGAATATAAAAAGCAACTCTAACCATTTGGAAGTTTTACAAAAAGCTAAGATGAATTGATTCAATCATTTAGTATCAGAAATCCCATATTTAAAAAAACAATATAAACAAAGCAGCGAAAGTAGAAGATGAATGGTCTATTAAATAATTATTATTCAAAGAATAATGTTTGATTAGCATTCTTATATAATTCTGCTTTGTGAGATGAACAAAAGAAGTCCCTCCGTAAATTATGGAGGGCTTTTTATTTTAAATATGAGGCCGTTTTAGTATTTAGCCACGCGAATTATTTTGTACAACCGTTCAACATCCTCAAGACGACATAATTCTGTGCCAGGGTTCATGGTAGCGGCCGTTCCACAGGCAACACCATAACGCAGAGCCTGCTCCATATTACCACCCTTAGATAAACTTAAAACTATTCCGGCAACCATACTGTCACCCGCGCCCACGGTACTTTTTTTCTTTACAGCGGGAGGTGTTGCATGAATATGCTCCTCTTTTGTAATCAACACTGCACCAATAGGCCCAAGTGATACGATGATTATTTCACATTGTCCTTTACGGATAATTTCCTTTGCCACCTCGTCTACCAGTTCAGCGTTAATCTCCTCCTTACCTACCAGGGAACTCAATTCAGCAAGGTTGGGCTTTAATAAGTAAACACCTTCATTAGCAGCAAATTGCAATGCCTCTCCTGAGGTATCTACAATGAGTTTAGCACCTTTATTTTTGCAAATTGTGGCTATTTGTGCATAGATATTTTTTGGTACCCCCGGAGGTAAACTGCCGCTTGCCACGATAAATTCAACATCAGGCTCCTGTTCTATTAAATCCAAACACTGTTTCCATTCTTCTTCATAAACTTCAGATCCAGGCATACCAAAACGGTACTGTTGATTACTTGATGTATCTAAAACGATCAGATTTTCACGTGTATAGCTTTTTATCTGTATTGATTGTATCGGAACTCCTTCTTTTTTCAATAATTCGTTCAGAAAATTTCCCGTATGACCGCCAGCTGGATAAATTGCTTTTGCATTACCACCTAATTTTTTTATAGCTCTTGCGACGTTGATTCCGCCTCCGCCAGGTTCAAATCTTGGGAATGAACACCGTAATTTTTTTTCAGGAGCTATGGATGGAATAGTTGTACTTTTATCGATTGCCGGATTAAATGTGACTGTGAGGATTTTTGGCATACAGCTGAAGTTTTAATTTTTTACTACTATAAATAAATCCATTTCCTTAGTTAAATTAAACAATACTATTGGCTCTTTCTTCTTTTCACCATCTTCTCGACTTCTACTGCAAAAAAGATAATAGTAGAAAGGGCAATTGTAATCGCCAGATCTATTGCCGACAAAGGCGCAGTTTTAAAAATTGGATTAAAAAATGGTATGTATATGATACAAAGTTGCAACAGAAAAGTAAGTAATACTGCCCCTAATAACGGCTTATTAGAAAAGAGTCCCTGCCGGAACAATGATTCAGTTTCCGACCTAATGGCAAATACGTGTCCCATCTGACTGAAACACAAAACTGTAAAAACCATTGTTTGCCAATTGGGATTATTAAGATTAAAGGCTTGGGTACCAATAGTAACTAAGCCCATTGAAAGGCCCACCCAAATAATATGTGTGCTTAAACCTTGCGCAAAAATGCTTTCTTTTGGGTGCCTAGGGGGCCGTTGCATGATCCCTTTTTCTGCAGGTTCAGCCGCTAAAGCCAAACCAGGCAAGCCGTCTGTTACAAGATTAATCCATAAAATATGGATCGGCAATAAAGGAATAGGCAGACCGAGCAATGGTGCCAGGAAAATGGACCAGATCTCACCAGCATTACTTGTCATTGTATACTTGATAAACTTGCGAATGTTGTCGTATATTCTACGACCACTATTCACTGCTTTTACAATAGTGGCAAAATTGTCGTCGAGTAAAATCAAATCTGCTGCTTCTTTTGATACATCAGTCCCCGTAATACCCATGGCCACACCAATATCTGCCCGCTTTAAAGATGGAGCATCATTCACGCCATCACCAGTCATTGCTACAAATTGATGGTTTTCCTGTAAGGCTTTTACAATGTTCAATTTTTGTTCAGGCGACACTCTTGCATAAACCCGTACCTCATTAACCAAAGCCTTGTAGTGTTCAGCTCTGGCATTTGCCAACTGTGCTCCTGTCGCAATCAGTTCCTCACTGTTATTTTCAGGAATTATTCCCAATTGCTTAGCAATATTTTTAGCAGTAAGCGGATGATCGCCAGTAATCATAATAGGAATAATGCCAGCGGTTTTACATTCTTCAACCGCCTGCTTTACTTCTTCCCGTGGCGGATCAATGATACCTACAAAACCAATAAGTTGCAAATCATTTTCGATTTCATCAGGTTCAAGAGTCTGAGGTAATTGCTGTAGTTTTTTCTGAGCAAAGCCAATTACCCGCAAACCATCTGCAGCCATTTTCTCTGAAAGCTGAATAAATTGTTGCCGTTGTTCATCTGAAATATCCTTTAGCTTTTCCAGCAACATCTCTACTGCCCCTTTAGTTATGACCCAAAATCTGTTTTCTTCCTGATGTATTGTAGTCATGCACTTACGCTCAGAATCAAATGGAATTTCGGCAGCTCTTGGATAATGCTGTTCTATTTCTTCCGAATTATAACCATTTTTACGAGCAATATCAAAAAGTGCAATTTCTGTAGGATCTCCACTCAATTTATTTTCTTTACTCACCACCACGTCATTATTCAGAGCTATTGCAGTTAATAATAATTTATCCTGATCCGATAAACCTTCAGGTTTCAATTCATCTTTCTTCTTCACTCCATTATCTCCAGAAAAGATCTCTTCTACTGACATTTTATTTTCAGTAAGTGTACCAGTCTTATCGGAACAGATATAAGTAACAGAGCCAAGGGTCTCTACAGCAGGCAATTTTCGAACAAGTGCGTTTTTCTTCACCATGCGTTTGGCACCTATAGCCAGTGCGATGGTAATAACTGAAGGCAAAGCTTCAGGTATAGCAGCTACGGCTAAAGAAATGGCTGTGAGGAACATGACTACTGGCTGTTCTCCACGAAGCAGTCCAACAAAAAAAACGAATGTGCAAATCACTAAAACAACAAGAGCGAGTTTTTTACTAAATACTGTCAATCGTTTCTGCAAGGGCGTTTTTTCAGATGCACCATGTAACATTGCTGCAATCTTTCCTAATTCGGTCCCCATCCCAGTATTAACCACTACACCTTTGCCTTTTCCATATGTAACATTAGTTCCTTTAAATGCCAAGTTGATACGATCGCCAATAGGAAGATTTTCATCTTTCAGAGGCTTAATATTTTTTTCAATTGGTACTGATTCGCCTGTAAGAGAAGCTTCTTCAATCTTTAACTGGTTAGCTTCTAATAAGCGTAAATCTGCAGGCACTATATCACCAGCTTCCATTAGAACAATATCTCCTGGTACCAGTTCAACAGATGATATCGTTTGAATAACACCATCTCTTTTAACCTTAGCAGTTGAAATCGCCATGTTTTTTAGTGCCTGCATTGCTTTCTCTGCATTGTACTCTTGCACAAACCCGATTACAGCATTGATAATTACAATAGCAACAATAGCAATAGTATCAATAATATCACCTAATAAGCCAGAAATAATTGCAGCTATTATCAGGATGAGAATCATCAAATCTTTAAACTGCCGCAACAAAATCTGAAAAGGTGTATCTCGTTTACCTTCCTTGATCTCATTAGTGCCGTATTGTGACAGACGTGCCTGGGCTTCATCGGCTGATAATCCCTTTTCGCTTGTTTCCAGTTTAGAAATAACATCCTTAACTTCTGACTGATACCAAATCATTGTGCATAAGTTTGAATATTAATATAATAAAGCTCCGCTTCATAAAGTTAAAATACCGTTCGTGCATTAAGATAGAAACATCATGTTTGAAGGCATTATTTTTATTTTACAAGGATTACACCTAGAAGTTTAGCAAGAATTATTAAATCGAAATGTTTCCTTTGTTGAGTTAGACATGTTTTAATATTCATGTGTATGTTAATAAATATTAACAAATATTACTGCATCCCTAAATACGAAATTGGTCGTATATTCGTAATGAAAACTTTTCCTATGGCCACTCCGAAATATATCAAACCCACAGAAAGTGAATTAGAAATTCTACAAATCCTTTGGCATAAAGGCTTGGCTACTGTTAGAGAAGTACATGAAGAACTGTGCCATTCAAAAGATATTGGTTATACGACCACCCTTAAGCTCATGCAAATTATGCATGAAAAGGGTCTGGTAAAACGCGATGAATCGATGAGAACCCACATTTACCAAGCTGCGGTAAATAAAGAGCATACGCAAAAACATTTGCTAACAAAAATGATCGACTCACTGTTCGGCGGTTCATCCACTCAACTGGTTCTACAAGCTTTGGGTAATGATCACCACAAGGCCACCCCGGAAGAGCTAGAGCAAATACAGCAACTATTAGATAATCTGAAAAAAAATTAATATGGCAGAAATCAGCTACTCTGCTTTTTTACAAGCAATAGGTTGGGCTGCGCTTAATTCCTTTTGGCAAGCGGGTCTTTTATGGTGTTTTTTTTGGATTGCTAATCAATTACTCTGGCTTTCTCCTCAAAAAAAATACGTTCTTTCAGTAGCATGTATTACGACCAGTTTTTTATTATTTTTCTGCAACATCACCTATTATATTATCAATGGTGACGATTTAAACTCAGGCATAGTCAGCAAGATCAGTATTTCTATTTCTTCTGCCTGGTTATCAACATTACTAAGCTCCGCCTCTATTACTTACCTGATTCTTTTGGTCATTCCGCTTTACAGGATGTACGAAAACTGGCTTTTTTTAAATAAGCTGAAAAAATATAAAATTCAAAAAGTGGATTTAGAATACCGGTTATTTGTTCAAAAGATGTCAAAACTTCTTGGTATCAAAAAAGAAGTTTACTTATATTTTTCAGAAATTATCCATTCTCCGGTTACCATAGGTTTTTTAAAACCTATTATTCTGTTACCAGTAGCGTCCTTAAACCATTTGACGCTGCCCCAGGCAGAGGCTGTTCTTCTTCATGAATTGGCACATATTCGCCGTTACGATTACCTTCTTAACATTTTCATCAACATTGCACATACCTTATTGTATTTCAACCCTTTTCTTAAACTTTTTGTGCGCACGGCAGAGTCAAGCCGCGAAGAAAGTTGTGATCAGATCGTTTTGCAGTTCGGTTATGATAAAGTCAGCTATGCCTCAGCTCTTTTACAATTGGAAAAAGCAGCTATTTATGGTAGGCTTTTTACTATTGCAGCAACAGGAAAGAGCCATCTGTTGCAACGAATTGAAAAAATTGCAGGCCTAACACCCAAAAATTCACCTATTAAAGTTTCACATATAGCAGGTTTTTTTGCTGCCATTTTTTTTGCTTTTTTCCTTAAAGCCTTACTTACAGTATCACAAGGGGAAGAAAAAGGAAAACCTTTTGTCTTTAGCAACTTTGCCAATCCTTACTATTTCCTGGCCAGTGAGGAAAAGTCTGGGGAGAAAAAAAGGGCGGCAAGAGATCCTGGATCCACAATACAACCGTCGATAATTATTCCTAAAAATGAACAGGTAATAACAGTTGTTGAGCACAAAGAAAACATACCTACAGCACCTACGCCTCCTCCTTTTACTAATTATATTATACCCGTTTCATTAAATGAGTCAGATGCGAGATTAACCGGTTCGGAAAAAAAACAGGTGCAATCTACTATACGACTTGTTAAGAAAGTGCTGATCACTTATGAGTGGAAAAATTTAAAGAAAAATATACCAGATGGATTAACAGAAACTGAAAAAAATACCGCTTATAAAGAATACCTGGCTGAAATCAGCAAAATCAATTGGAAAAATCTGGAGCAAAATTTAAAAGCTGACTTTAATAAAATTAACTGGAAACAACTCGAAGCAAACCTCCAGAATAAATTAACAATGGTACACCTGGATAGTATTGATTGTGAAACCATTCAATCTGAGCAGGCCAACAACGCATGCACAGAAATTTCAATATCAGATAATGTGCCAATAGAAGTCCACATCAATAGTGAGAAGCCCTTTGGAAAGAATGATACTATTATAGTTACAAAGAAAAAGATAATCAAGTTGTAAAAATAAAATGGCAGTGGATTAGATATTTAATTTACCTCTACATCAAATCTCTTTACATCATTCCTAAAAATAGAACTTAATTTACTGACTGAGCACACTTAAAAGTCGAGTATGATTTCTTATGCCCACGCTTGAGATAATACTAAAATATTAGTTTTTAAATGGCCATGCATACAATAAATTTCTCAATCATTCCTTAGCGGGCTAAATAGATTATAATAAGGTAAAGCATAACTATAAGCCATATTGTCAGAACTTGAAATTTTCCTAGCGGTGTCTTTATAATCTTATTTAAATGGGGAACAGCCATTTAGTCATAACCGCCCGCCTAGTCAAATTCAAAAAATGATCACATCAGGAACAGTGTTCTAGAATTTAAAATTAATTTTCAGTTAGAGTCACTTGAGTTATGCTAGTCTAAACCAGATCTACTGTTTTTCTAAAAATCTTCATTAATCCCTTTCTCCATTTTTTTCCGCTTCCACAATCAATAATCTGTTTGATGGGCTAAAAGCGTTTTTTTGGCCATCAAACATTAAAATATTATATCTACCATAACCTATTTAAAATAATAATTTATACAATGAGGTTATTTAATTGAATATCAATATAATATTACAAAAATTAAAGAGTTAGTTTGATATTGTTTAATTCAATGTAATTTATAGCATATTTCCGCATAAAATATCTTATCTATATTGATATATAGTTACCATTATTGACTGTAAATTAATAAGTTATTAAAAATTTTAATTACTAATTATTTTAGTAATTAATATTTTTCCTCAAAACTTTCATATACTACATTTTTTAGCATAACATTTCTAATTTTCAATTGTGAAATTTTTAAGCTTATTAGTGCGATTTTTGTAAAAAGGAAGGAAATGAAAATTTTAAAGGGCTTGTTATTGGTAACTGTATTAGGATTGTTCTTTAGCTCCTGCGGGAAAGTGGAAGCACCCGAATTCAGAAAGTTGAATAATTTTAAGGTCAAGAAAATAGACCTCCAGAAGGCAGACCTTGGTTTCAGTGTTACTTACTATAATCCGAACAGATTTGGCGTAAGTGTCAAAGAGGCAGCAATTGATGTTTTTGTGGATTCTGTATATCTTGGAAAATTCATCCAGGAACAAGAGGTAGATGTTGTCAAAAGGGCAGAATTTTCCTTACCTCTTAAAGGTTCGGTTTCAATAGCGAAAGCGCTGCAATTAAACTTGAATGACCTGACGAACAGGCAAGTTCTTGTAAAAGCAAATGGTGAAGTAAAAGTGGGTAAGGCAGGAATATTTATTACACGACCCATCAGTTATCAGGGAAAGCATCAGGTAGATCTGAACCTAATAAAAAATCCAGCCTTTTGAGCTGGATTTTTTATTATTAAAAGATTTTCAAAACTCGGAGTTACATACCGCCTCCGTCTTCCGGCTTTTTGCAACATGTCGGAAGTTTTTTATATGAATCAGGATTTGCAGGTACATCATTTGCATCATACCCTGCATTTGCGATCGCAGTTTTTACTTCTTCCTCATTAATACGATCAGTAATGTATTTTACTGTAGTTTCTTTTTTCTTAACATTTACATTAATAGACATTACTCCATCGTATCTTTTCAAATAAGTTTCAATCCTTTTTTTGCAGCTTTCGCACTGTACGGTTGGCGTGCTTAATTTAACGGTCTGTACTGCTTTCGTCTGTGCAAAAGACGCAATTGACAAAAGAGAAACAGAAAACAATGAAAAAAGAAATTTCTTCATAAGAAATAAATATTTAATAACGAATTTAAGAAACACCGGCCCAGTTTGCAGGATCGTTCCTCCAATTTAACAAAACTTCCTGATGTTCAGGTTGCACAATTCCTCTTTTTTCTGCCAGTTGCAACAATGCGGGATAATCGGTAAGTGAATAAAGTTCTACCCCGGCCTTTTCAAAGGCTTCTTTAGCCACATTGAACCGGTAATTAAAAATAGAGATCATACCAATCACCTCAATACCTACAGATTTTAATACATCCACTACCTGTAAACTGCTTTTCCCGGTTGAAACCAGATCCTCAATAATGACAACCTTTTGGCCAGATTGAAATTGACCCTCAATTTGATTTCCCAAACCATGTTCTTTGGGTTTAGGACGCACATATATAAATGGCAGCTTTAATTGATCGGCTACCATAGCCCCCCAGGCAATCCCTGCAGTAGCTACGCCAGCCACCAGATCAGCAGAGCTAAACTTCTCAAAAGCCACGTTGCAGAGCTCACTTTTGATATAGTCACGAATAAAAGGATGCGATAATACTCTACGGTTATCGCAATAGATGGGGCTTTTCCACCCGCTTGCCCAGGTAAATGGCTTTTCCGGGCTTAATCTTACTGCATCGGCCTGCAGCAATTTTTCGGCTGTAATAATAGCGTCAGTCATGCTGCGAAAGTACGAAGGTGTTACCTTTGCGCATGCACAAGAAAGTATATTTTGGATCAAAGCCTCTGATCCTGACGACTGAAATCATGGAAGAAATAGCCCCATTTGCAGATGATAAGGCGACAGTAGTCTTCCAGGAATTCAGCCAGACCAATATCAGAATTATGATCCAAAAAATGCAGCAACCAGACATTAATGCAGGTATTTTTATATCCGAAAATCCGGATGATCTATTGGTTGCTTTAAAAGATGAACTGGTGTGCATACAGGCCGGCGGCGGTTTAGTTTATTCAGAGGCAGAAGATGAGATATTACTGATTTATAGAAGGGGAAAATGGGATTTACCCAAAGGCAAATTAGATCCCTACGAGCAAATTGAAGATTGTGCTAAAAGAGAAGTAGAGGAAGAAACAGGTTTACAGAACCTTTCATTAAAAAAACTAATACAGACCACTTACCATACATATCAACAAGATGGAAACACTATATTAAAGGAATCTTTTTGGTTCTTAATGACAACGCCCAGAGAACAAGTACTTACACCTCAGACCGAAGAGGATATCGAAAAATGTGAATGGGTGAAAATATCCAAACTTACTCCCTATTTAGATAATACATTCCCCACTATAATAGATGTCATCAACGCAGCCATTCAAACTTTACAAAAAAACAGAAAAGCCTAGGGTGATTCCAAAAATAAAAGAAGTAGTACATTATAACTTTAAACCTGCATAGTTTTTAATACAACCTCAGGAACAAATTGAGAAACATCCCCTCCATAGCGTAGCACATCCCGCACTAGTGTAGAAGCTACTGAAGTATATTTTGGCAAGCAGGTCAAAAAAATGGTCTCGATATTTCCATCAAGGCTGCGGTTCATATCAGCAATGGCCTTTTCATATTCAAAATCATTAACATACCGAATACCCCTTAAAATATAATTGGCCCCGATTCTTTTACAGCAATCAACAGTAAGGCCTTCATAGATTACTGTTTCAATTTTGGGTTCTTTTTCAAAAATATTATTCAACCATTCTAACCGCTGATCGGCCGAAAACATGGGAACTTTGCTGGAATTAACACCGATACCAATAAATAATTTATCAAAAAGAGGTAAAGCCCGCTCAATAATATCAAGATGACCAAAGGTTAAAGGGTCAAAAGTTCCTGGAAAAAGGCCTATACGCTTCATGAAAATTAAGTTAGGAATATTATTCTTATAGCCAATAACTATACACTTAGGCGTTATTGACGGTTTGAAAGTAAATACAATACAGCCATTCGCACGGCTACACCATTTTCAACCTGTTGTAAAATTATAGATTGGTCACTATCAGCCACATCGCTATCCAATTCTACTCCTCTATTTATCGGTCCTGGGTGCATGATGGTAATTCTCTTGGACAGGCTTTCCAACAGCCGCCTGTTGATCCCATAAGCCAGGTTGTATTCCCTTAAGGAAGAAAAAAGCACCTGATTTTGCCTTTCTAACTGGATGCGCAGAACGTTTGCAACATCACACCACTCCAGTGCTTTCTTTAAGTTATACTCGACACGAATATTGAAAGCCTCTTCTATATATTTTGGAATAAGTGTAGGAGGGCCACAAACGATCACTTCCGCTCCCATTTTCTTTAATAAGTAAATATTGCTTTGCGCCACGCGGCTATGCATGATGTCGCCAATTATAGCCACTTTAACCCCCTGCAATTTTCCAAATTGTTCAGTGATTGATAAAGCATCCAGCAACGCCTGCGTTGGATGCTCATTAATACCATCGCCTGCGTTAATAATTGCAGCCGGAATATGCTTTGCCAAGAAATGAGGAGCACCTGAAGCGCTATGACGCATTACCACCATATCCACCTTCATGGATAGGATGTTATTAACTGTGTCTAAGAGCGTTTCGCCTTTGGACACAGATGAGCCAGATGCTGCAAAATTGATCGTATCTGCCGAAAGCCGTTTCTCTGCCAGTTCAAAAGAAATCCGGGTCCGTGTCGAATTCTCAAAAAAAAGATTAACTATTGTTATATCTCTAAGAGAAGGTACCTTTTTAATAGGCCTTTGGAGAACCTCTTTAAACTGTTGAGCCGTTTGTAAAATCAGTGAAATATCCTGAGCAGTCAATTCTTTAATGCCGAGGAGATGTCTAGTAGAAAGCGCCATTAAAAATCAAAGATAAAGGAAATGAAAATAAACCATGAAATTCAAAGCAGAGGCACCCTTATAATCAATCGAGGACAACAGAATCTCCACTTTCCTCATCCCATAAAACCTTAACTTTTTGAGATATAATGGAATCTATTGTTTTTCCGGTATAATCCGGCTGTATAGGTAACTGACGGCTATAGCGGCGATCAATCAACACCAAAAGCTCTACTTTTTCAGGACGGCCAAAATCCATGAGCGCATCAAGGGCTGCCCTTATTGTGCGGCCGGTGTATAAAACGTCATCAATTAGCACAACATTTTTGCCTTCTATGGAAAAATTAATATCAGTTTGGTTGGGAAAATGAATTTCTTTTCTAATATCATCCCGGTAAAATGTTATATCCAACTTTCCATATTGAATTTCTTTATTATTTATTTCATTGCCAACCTCTGCAACGATTCTATCTGACAACCTTATTCCACGAGGTTGAATACCTATTAAAACTGTATTATGCAATTGTACGTGGTTCTCCAGAACCTGGTTTGCCAGGCGTTTGATCGTTAAACTTATTTGCTGATGATTCAATATTGTCTTCAAGCCAAGAAATTTGCATAAAAGTAGGCATTCAATCATTTTCATTGATAGAATTATACCGATTTACAAATGAAAAATATTGAAATATAGAACATGAACCACTTATTTACTGTTTACATATTCTAATAATAAAAAATTAAAGGACCATGCTCTGAGCATGGTCCTTTAATAAATTTTGCTCCTGTAGCTTTTGATTACCTGGACTTTGCTTTATGTTGACTATCAAACATGTAGAAGAGACTAACTTGTAATACCCTGTTTTTAATTTCGTTTGTCCTTTCTTCATTAATATCCGTCAGGCCTAAATTATAACGGGCTCCGATTCCGAAGCCAGAGTATGTTAAATAATTCACTCCAAAACCTAAGGCCACATCTATTTTTTTAAACTCATCATCTATATCTACTTCATGATCGTTATCATCTTCCTGTTTTGCACTTAAAAGAAACCCTAACTGAGGTCCAGCTTCCAACCTAAAGCCATTATTGAACATATACTGGACCATTACGGGTATATTGATATAATCTACCTTCCAGGTGAATTCACCTAAATTGCCTAAATCAGTTTTTGTTCCTTGCTGTGAATATTGCAACTCAGGTTGTAACGCCCATTCCGGAGCCAGGTGAATATGAGCAAGACCTCCTACATGAAAACCCGTCCTTAAATCATATTCTACATCATCATTATCAGACGACCAATTGGCAAAATTAGCCCCAGCTTTTAAACCAAATTTTGGAACATGCTGCGCAAAAGCTACTGTACTCAACATTAAAATGCTGAAGAATAAATAAACCTTTTTCATAGTTCGTAATTTTTGAGCTGTATGTACAAAAAAGAGGCCGCTTTTTAAAATAGCATTTTAAACTTAAGTTAGTATTCTAGGTTTATATTATCATGTATATAACGGTTAACAACAAGTAGAAATAAAGAATAATGCAATTAAAAAACTCATGATTACGCATACGCAAATCTTTATCTATTCAGGCAGACCTATAGATGCAGCATTATTTTAATTTTTATTGTCCTTAATAGGATTTTACAACCTTTACCTTCAATATTTTTTAAACTAAAACAAAATGCGTATGGTGAAAATCTAGTCATTCCTTCAAATACAACCTTATTATTTTCTCTGCATTATAAACCTTAAACAACGAAATCATGAAAAAAATTTTATCATTGGCAATATTAGCCATTACTACAACAATTACATCTGCACAGATCTATCAAGGTCAATGGATGGTTGGAGGAGCGTCAACATTTAATTTTAGATCCGATAAGGTTGAAGATGCTGATGATGATTCACGAACATCTACTTTTACTATAATTCCAGATGTAGGTTATTTTTTCATTGACAACTTAGCAGGTGGCTTACGATTGGCTTTTAACTCCAGCAAAGCAAAGGGCGATGATGAAGCATTTGTTTATTTATTAGCAGCACCTTTTATTAGATATTACTTCTTACCCGCTACTCAAAATGTGAATGTTTTTGCTGATGCTACATATGGTTTTGGCACTCAGGGTACAGAAGAAAAGGAAGGTATAAACGCATGGGGAGTTTCGGCTGGCCCTGCTATTTTTTTAAACGATCGCGCTGCATTGGAGTTTACATTATTTTATTATTCAGAAGGTGGTGACTGGCATAAAGACATATCAGGTAAAGTCCATAGAGCCAATACGTTAGGTGTAAATGTTGGTTTCCGGATCCATTTTGGCGCTGGAGGAAGAACCAGAACGAACAATAACCAATAGACGCTCGATAGCTTATCCATTAGTTAATTTGTTTCATTTTGTAATTTAAACGGCCACAAAAACTTGTGGCCGTTGGGATCAAAATAAGCTACATTTAGCCTAAATACCCTCACTCTCTCCTCTTAAGAATGGATAACGGTAATCAGTAGGTGGAACAAATGTTTCTTTTATTGTTCTGACACTCAACCAACGGTACAGATTGATCATTGAGCCTGCTTTATCATTGGTACCGCTAGCCCTGGCACCGCCAAATGGCTGTTGACCAACTACTGCTCCGGTAGGCTTATCATTGATATAAAAATTTCCAGCCGCATTTCGCAGCTTTGCTGTTGCCAATTCAATAGCATACCGGTCCTGGGCTATTATGGAACCTGTAAGTGCATAAGGAGAAGTTCTATCAACCAATTCCAGTGTTTCTTCAAACTGATTTTCATCGTAGATGTAAATGGTCAATACCGGACCAAATATCTCCTCGCACATAGTTACAAATCTTGGATTGAATGCTTCTATAACAGTCGGGTATATAAAAAATCCCTTCGACTTATCATATTTTCCTCCTACTAAGACCTTTGCATCATTACTGTTTTGTACACCATCTATATATGAAGCTATTTTATCAAAGCTCCGTTCATCAATTACCGCATTGATAAAGTTGCCAAAGTCTTCCACATTGCCCATCCTGAAAGAATGAATGCCGTCCACCAGTAACTTCTTCACTTCTTCAGCAAGATTAGAAGGGATATAAGCCCTTGAGGCCGCTGAACATTTTTGTCCCTGGTATTCAAAAGCACCCCGCAACAAAGCTGTTGACACCACATTAGCATTTGCTGACCTATGTGCAATGACAAAATCTTTACCCCCGGTCTCTCCTACTATTCTTGGGTAAGAACGGTAAGTAGCAATGTTTTCCCCGATAGCCTTCCACATGCTGTTGAATACACCTGTAGACCCTGTGAAATGGACACCAGCAAATTCACGGTGAGAAAAACACACTTTTCCCAGAGTAGGTCCATCCACATAAATTAAATTGATCACACCATCTGGAAGCCCGGCCTCTTTTAAGATGCGCATGAACATTTGAGCTGAAAAAATTTGTGTATGTGCCACCTTCCAAACAACAACATTACCGCACATAGCTGGGGCTGTAGGTAAATTTCCGGCAATGGCCGTAAAATTGAATGGAGTAATAGCCAATACAAATCCTTCAAGCGGACGCCATTCCATACGGTTGTGCATACCAGGTGTACTGATCGGTTGCTGTTTATAAATCTCACTAAGAAAATGTACATTAAAACGCAGGAAATCGATCAGTTCACAGGCACTGTCGATCTCTGCCTGGAAAACATTCTTGCTTTGCCCCAACATAGTTGTACCGTTCATGTAATAACGGTATTTTACAGCTATTAGATCGGCAGCACGCAAGAAGATATTTGCACGGCTTTCCCAGCTCATAGCAGCCCATGTTTCTTTTGCAACCAAAGCTGCTTCAATGGCCTGGTGTATATGTTCTTCACTTCCTTCATGATAAAACCCTAAAAGATGCCCTGTTTCATGAGGTGGCCGCAAAGGCTGTTTATTTCCTGTCCTCACTTCTTCGCTTCCAATATACATGGGCACATCTATCTTGTGACTTTTTAATTCAGCCAGGACTTTTTTCAACGCCGTTCTTTCCGGACTCCCTATGGCGTAACCATATACTGGCTCATTGGTAGGTAAAGGGTAAGAAAAATATCCAAGGTTCATTAAAAAAGCTTTATACAAACCTACTTATTAATCATGAATAGACACCTATATCTATTCAAAAGAACCAGCTAATTACCTCTATCTCAATTTTTCAATTTATTTTGCCATATGCATCTGCTTCAAATGGTTCGGATTTCTAAACAACTGCAAAGAGAAGTACAATCCCAACAACAGTTCAATAAAAACTGGTTATTGGCATTATTAAATGAACTTGAGATCAGACACCAGGGTAAGTTTTCCCCGTCAGTTTTCAAAAAGATTTATCAATATTACGGAGTTTATGTTCCGGCTGTTATCTGCAATGCTTATAGCAAGTTAAACGGCAAAATGATGACAACATTGGAGCAGCAATGTGCTACAATGTTTGGCATCCTTTCGCCCTTGTACGATGATTTTTTTGATGAGGGAACTCTTGATAAGGCAAAGATCAAATCCCTAACAATGAGCCCTTATGCTTACCAACCCCAGTCATTTGAAGAGTTAGTATTCCGAGAGATTCATATATGGATGATGGAACATGTGCCATTTCCGGAACGGTATATGGAAACCTTTCATAAAGTTTACCTAAGCCAGCTTGCATCATTAAGGCAAATGGACCGGCAACTTTCGGATGAAGAATTGTACCAAATCACATACGATAAAGGGTATTATGCCTTTCTTCTGTATCAGGACGTATTGGATATACAGCATTCAGATCTTTATAAAAATGTATTGTACACCTATTCTGGCCTGTTGCAGTTAGCTAATGATGTTTTTGATGTGCATAAGGATCTGCACGCAGGCATTTATACGGTGCCCAATCTTAACCGGAATTTTCCAGCCATGAAGAGGTTTTACTATAAAGAAGCTGTAAAGTTCAGGAAAATGTTAATGCACTTAGACTTTCCAACAAAGCGCAAAGAAGATTTCCTGATTATAATAAACTATGTAGTTGCCAGTGGATGGATTGCTATTTTAAAACTGGAAAAGCTCCTGCAACCCTTAGCTTATCAATCTGACTTCATGCAGTTTGGACGGAAACAATTGATCTGCGACATGGAAAAGCCAATAAACGTTGCAAAGCGATTCTATTTTTGTTACCAGTTTTCTAGAGAAAAGACCCGCAAGGATTTTTGAATCTTACGGGTCTTTAAACTTTTTATGCATTTTCTTCTTTGAGTTGCATCAGGTAAGCCTTAATAAAGCCATCCAGTTCACCATCCATTACCGGCTGCACATTACCCACCTCGTAGTCAGTTCTGTGATCCTTGATCATTTTATATGGATGGAAGACATAACTGCGTATTTGTGACCCCCATTCGATCTTTTTCTTATTGGCATTGGCTGCATTTTTAGCCTCCTCCCTTTTGCGCAATTCTTCTTCATACAACCGGCTCTTCAGCATTTGCATTGCCTTTTCCCTGTTACCCAACTGTGTTCTTTCTGTCTGGCAAACCACAACAATTCCCGTAGGTATATGGGTCAGCATCACTTTAGTCTCTACCTTGTTCACATTCTGGCCACCGGCTCCTCCACTACGAGCTGTTTCCATTTTTACCTCACTGTCTTTTACCTCAATATTAATCGTGTCATCTACCAGAGGGTAAACAAATATAGAGGCAAAAGATGTATGCCTCCTGGCGTTGGCGTCAAAAGGTGAAATGCGTACCAAGCGGTGTACACCACTTTCTGCTTTTAAAAAACCATAGGCAAACGGACCATCAAACTGGAATGTACAGGTTTTAATGCCGGCACCATCTCCAGGTTGCCAGTCCAACTCGGTTACTTTCCAGCCCTGTTTTTCGCCATACATGCGGTACATACGCGACAGCATTTCTGCCCAGTCCTGGCTTTCCGTTCCACCAGCACCTGAATTGATCTGCAACACGGCTGGAAGCTCGTCCTCTGGCTCATTCAGCGTACTCTTGAATTCTGCTTCTTCAATAAGTTCTAAAGCCTTATCATAGGCCGCTTTTACTTCCTCTTCACTTCCTTCTCCTTCTTTCCAGAACTCAAACAGAACAGCAAAATCCTCCACTGAACTTTCTACTCCTTCATAAAGGTTCACCCAATATTCATTAAGTTTAATATCCTTTAAAATAGAGGTGGCGCGGTCGTTATCATCCCAAAAACCTGGTGAAAGTGATAATTGCTTGTCGTTATCTATTTTTTGTTTGCGGTTCTCGACGTCAAAGAAACCTCCTCAGGACAACAACTCGGTCCCTTATATCCTTTAAATTTTCTTGTGTCATAGCGGGCAAAAATAAAAAGTAATTTTGTAATGCAAATCATTCTTTATGGACAGTAGAAAGACCTTAGTAGTTACGGAAACCTTTAAAAAGATGCTTTTAGAACTTTTCCAGGAAAAAACAAAAGCGTCCTTGCTTTATGATGACCATGGGATGACCCGGGCAGAAGATTTCATTGTCGAATTCAAGGAAGATGGTAAAGACAGTTCAATTAAACTGGCCAATGGTTTAGAAATTCCCATACAAACAATTATAGCCGTAAATGGAACTTTTTTATCCGAGTATTCGGAGTGTTAGGCATAGCTATAAGTAGAAAACCTATTGATTCATTATCTACTTTTTTTCCTGTATTTGATTTTCACGTTCCCGATCCCGGAATTTACCATATCAATTTTTTTTGCAGCCTCTTTAGACAAATCGATCATTCGGCCAGCAACAAATGGCCCACGGTCATTGATGCGTACTTTTACAGATTTTCCATTGCGCAAGTTAGTTACCCTTACCCTGGTTCCAAAAGGTAAGGTTTTATGTGCTGCTGTAAGTTTCGAATTGCTGAATATTTCACCATTTGCAGTTTTCCTCCCATTGAACTTATCGGCATAGTAAGATGCCTTTCCAGTTTGTATAATCTTAGGAGCGCAGGCATTAAAAAATATACTAATAAACAACAGAGCTAAACTGCAGAAAAACTTCATAAAATTTCAAAGTTTGGCCCTGCAAATGTGTATATAATTGATGGAAAAGTCTATAATAAGTTTATGGTTTTGGTTCGTAAAACCATAAACTATAAATACTCCTACTCAACACCTGTAATATCGTTCATCCTATCCCTATTCTTATTGCTGCTGCCCGTACTTTCATCCCTCCTTTGCCGGATACCTTCTGTGGCTTTATTCTTTGCATGTTCAACGTCTTTATCATTTCCGCCCAGCTTGCCGGCCCTTTCAGGATCAATATTTACATTTTGCGCTTCACCTTTGGTATCATGCGATTGTTGCCTATCTCTTCTGTTTGCCATAACACATTGTTTTAATGATGAGTTACTAAATGTTATTTATTAACAAACAAAAGAAACTTTCATGCCAGTGCGAATTGCTCATCATTCATCTCAAGCCAATATCCATCAGGATCCTGAAAAAAAATCTGCCTGATACCATCCGGCCTAATATGAACAATTCCTTCTTCTCCATTTGCGTTGTAAAAAAGAATGCCTGCCTTAACAAGGTGTCGAATAAAATCATCTAGATTAGATGTAGTGAAACTTATATGATTATTAATGTTGTGTGACATTAATTCCTGTGCACCTGCAACCAAATGTAACTGGCAGTTTCCAGAAATTTGGAACCAGCTATGCATTCCCCTCTTAAATGGTTCAGGGATCATTTCCAGGCACAGGACATCACGATAAAATGAAGTACTTTTTTCTAAATCAACAACATAAACTGCAATATGGTTGATGACTGGTCGTTTAAATAGCTTAGCATTCATATTTAATTATATAACATCTGTTTTATCTTCACCTAATCGAGCTGATTCACCTTCATCCAGATCATCATTTGGGCTGCTTGCCGTAAATTCCGGATCCTCCTGCATATCCTTTTCAGCCTGTTCATGTGCCGCAGCTACTGCTTGCCTGTCATCACGTGGAACCCTCGCACGGGTAGCATCCTGGCCTAGTTCCCTGGTTTTGTTCTTTTTTTTATTTGATGCTCCCTTTTTCATAATAGGAATTTTATTATAGCAATTATAAAATTTTATGCCGTATCTTTTATTATTCTTTTTGTGTTACATACTGCGAGGGTAAAACTTTGAATTCCTCTTTAAAATACCTGGAAAAGTTTTTAGGATTATTAAATCCTACTTCATAGGCAATCTCAGCTATTGACTTACCACTTCTTTCCAGCAATTGTGCGCCTCTTTTCAGACGAATAGTACGAATAAACTCTAAAGGAGCTTTACCGGTAAGAGCTAAGATCTTTTTATAAAGAGCAACACGACTCATATGCATGTCACGGCTTAGGTCTTCTACCGAATAATCCGGGTTCCCTATATTTTTTTCCACAGATGCTAAAGCCTGCTTCATAAATAGTTCGTCCAAAGGCGTTATTGTTATATCACTGGGATTTATGTCTAGCTGCTTCTGGAAGTTTTTCTTTAATAATTTTTGTTGTGCCAGCAGGTTTTTTATTCTGGACGCCAGGATCTCAAAAGTAAACGGCTTTGTAATGTAATCATTGATACCGATCTCATACCCTTCTAATTGAATTTCTTCGTTCCCAACAGCCGTAAGCAGTATAACCGGAATATGAGCTGTGAGTGTATCAGACTTTATTTTTTGGGCTAATTCGATACCATTCATCAAGGGCATCATGATATCGCTAACTACCAATTCCGGACTAAGACTCTTCACCTTTTCCAGCCCTTCTTTTCCATTAGCGGCTTCTTCAACATTATAAAAAGCTTTCAGATTATCTTTCAGGTAAAACCGAAAATCCTCATTATCTTCTACCAATAAAATTGTCTTTTTCCTATTTTTCTCCCTTTCATTTTCGGTCTCTGCGATAGTTTCTGTGGGAATTATATTCTCAAAAACTGTAGATTGATTTACTGAATCTGAAATTTTCCTGGCAGGCAGAATAACAGTAAAACAGCTACCTTTATCGGGCTCACTGCTTACATTGATGGTTCCGTTGTGCAATTTCACAAATTCCTTTGTAATTGATAACCCAATTCCACTTCCCTGGTTCACCATACTATCTGGCACATCATTTTGGAAAAAGCGGTCAAAAATACGTTCCTGTTTATCTTTCGGAATACCAATACCTGTATCACAGACGTGAATAGAAAGACTATGTTCTTTTTCTTCATCGGGAGTATACTCCAGTTTAACACTCACTTGCCCATGGTCATATGTGTATTTAAATGCATTGGAAAGGAGGTTGAATAAAATCTTTTCCAGCTTATCCTTATCAAAATAAGTTTCCAAAGCAGTTACATTTGATTGAAAGGAAAATGCAATATTCTTTTTTTCTGAAATGTCTGAAAAAGTGAAAGAAATATCTTTTATAAACTTGATAATGTCTCCTGCCACAGGGTGTAGCCTGAATTCCTGAACTTCCATCTTTCTAAAATCTAGTAGTTGATTGACCAGGTTCAACAATCGCTTTGCGTTTCGATGTACAAGATGAAGTTGTTTTTTTTGCTCCGGGTCGCTGGTATTTTTAATGATCTTATCCAAAGGTGAAATAATCAAACTCAGAGGTGTCCGGAATTCATGACTCACATTGGTAAAAAACTTTGTCTTCATCATATCCAGGGCATGCATTCGTTCTGATTCTTTTCGCTGTTGTTGAACTTCAAAACGCATATGAGCTCTATCTACGGTAATCTGGCGGGCCAGAAAAAGAATACCCGCCAAGAATGCTATGTAAATAAAATAGGCCAAAGGGGTCCGCCAGAAAGGTGGTGCAATTAAAATGTTCAACGCCTTTTCCTTACTCCATTCACCATTACTGTTGAGGACTTTTACTTTAAGCATATAACTGCCAGGATCAAGGTTAGTATATGTTGCCTTTGGCTGTGATCCATCTGTAAAGAGCCATTCATTGTTGAACCCTTCTAATTTATAAGCATACTTAGCCTTGGTTCCATGCGAAAAATCCAGAGCGGCAAATTCTATTGAGAATACATTTTCCTTATATTTTAAATTTATTTTTTCTATTACCGGTAAAGCTTCCAATAATAAAGTCCGGTTGTTCACCACTTCTCCAACCTCAATGTTGTTATTTAATATCTGAAGATTTGTAAAGACAATCTTTGGATCACCGGGAAGCCGGTTAATTTTGGATGGATCAATGATATTAAAACCCGCAGGACCTCCAAAAATAAGTTCGCCCGATCTTGTTTTGAGTGCGGCATTTTCATTGAATTCCCGGCTCTGCAAGTTATTAATCTCATCATAGGTAATTACAGAAAAAGAGAGCATTCCAACACTGGCCGAATTGCTAAAAACCAGATTACATAAACCATTGGGTGTAGTTATCCAGAGGTTTTGTTTATTATCTTCTAAGATGGTCAGAATAGCATTGTCTGGCAAACCGTCATTTACATTAAAAGAACGAAATGTTTTTTTTGCAGGATCAAATACATCCAGACCTTCCCTGGTACCTACCCATATTCTTCCTTTGCTATCCTGTAAAATAGAGATCACATTGTTATTACTGAGACCGTTTGTTTGATCGTAGTGATGAAAACTGAATGATTGGTCAATATTTTTCTCAAATACCGTCAAACCGATGGAAGTGCCAATCCACAAGTTCCCAAATCTGTCTTCATTAAAGGCACAAACATAATTAGACTGCAAGGGGCTTGGAAGACCAACCTTGTTTTGATAATGAATAAACTTTCCGCTTTTTCTATCCAATAGGTTGAGGCCGCCACTCAGCGTACCTACCCAAAGGTTATGTCGGCTATCTTCAAAAATTTCCCACACCCTATCATCGGAAAGACTACCAGTATCTTTATCATCATGCCTGTAATGTATAAAATGAGTTCCATCAAAAGAGCTTAAACCACCAAAATAGGTACCTATCCACAGTTTATCTTCATGATCAATACAGAGACTGACGATAACATTGTTACTGATACTATTTCGATTAGAAGGATCGTGCACATATTGTTTAAACGTATTGCGGGTCCTGTCAAAATATATCAATCCTCCACCGTTTGTTCCAATCCATATATTTCCTTTTTTGTCTTCAACAAAACGGTTTACATCATCGTATTGTAAGCTACCGGAAACAGCATCCTGATGATGGTAATGGGTAAATTTTATAATGCGTTCATTCAGGTAATTGATCCCTTGTTTGTAAGTACCTAACCATATGATGCCCAAATCATCTTTATATATAGTTGTAATACTATTCTGACTTATACTTTTTGCATTACGAGGGTCATTCACCAGGTACTGGATTGCAAAATCTCTTTTCTTATTAATCAAATTGATACCACCATGATCTGTACTTACCCAAATAATTCCTCTTTTATCCTCAATTACCCCTGTAATAAAATTGTTGTTCAATTTAAAACCTACCCCACTTTCATTAAAATGTCTAATAGAATTGGTTTTAGATTGAAATAGATAGATCCCTCTGGGATTGTCTTCTGTCCAAATCCAGGCATCACTGTCAGAATCAATAAAAAGCTCATATAAAAAATTTCCTGGGTTTGCTTTCTGTAAAGCATCGCTAACCAAGACTTCCTTTTTTGAGGTGGCATCCAGCATTTGGATAATACCATTTTGATGTATCACCCAAAGATTTCCATGAGCATCTGTCCTTAAATTAGCAATTCTATTGGTAGCAATGCTAGATGGATCATTTGTTCTGTATTGGTAATGGATTGCTTTTCTTTTAACGGGATCGTATTGGTAAAGACCTAAGCTGTCAAAAACAAACCAATACAAGTTTTTATGACCTTTTATGATTTTAACAACATTACCCTGAGGCAAAGAAAGACTTTTTAAATACTGTTGGTAATCCCTGTTGAACTTTTCTGTTTTGGAATCGTAAATACAAGGACCAATATTGGTCACCACCCACATTTTACCAGCAGGCAGTTCATATAAATTTTCTATATAATTATCATTCAAAGAAAAGCTATCCTGAATATTATTACGGTATACTTTAATTGAATAGCCATCATAGCGGTTTAGGCCGGACATGGTGCCAAACCAAATAAAACCATCACTCCCTTTTAAAATAGTATTGACCTGGTTGTGCGATAATCCATTATAAATATCAATCTTAGAAAAAGCATATTGTTCTCCCTGAGCGAAGATCAATGCATAAATGAAAAATGTAATAATAAATAGGAAAAACTTCCGCATTAATGGCAGCATTTTAATCGTACACAATGACAAATTAAGGCAAGTTTATTAATTTTTTAAAATATGATTGCTGATTTTCAATCTTTTAGGATTATTTAATAAAAGATTTGGAATCATTTAATCAAATGCAACCGGAGTGAGTCCTGTTTATTCCTCTTTTATATAATTCACATTAGATTAATTTTGTCGAAAATTGAAGTATGGGTATTGCGGAAAAGTTGTTCCAATTAAAGCAAGAAAAAGCAGCCGCTAATTTAAAAGCAGGTGAAGAATATTTAGAAGCTAACAAACAAAAAGAAGGAATTGTTGTGTTGCCCAGTGGTTTGCAATATGAGGTAATCACAGAAGGGGCTGGGCTAAAACCTGTTGCAACCAGCAAAGTAACCTGTCATTATCATGGGACATTAATAGATGGAACTGTATTCGACAGCTCTATAAGGCGAGGTCAACCACTCACTTTTTCTTTAAACCAGGTTATAAAAGGGTGGACAGAAGGTTTGCAACTGATGCCTACAGGCAGCAAATTTCGTTTCTTTATTCCACCTCATTTAGGGTATGGGGACAGACAGGTTAGTTCCCAAATCGGCCCAAACAGTACATTGATATTTGAAGTGGAACTATTAGGAATCAACTAAGCTGATTTCTTTTTAGAAGCCATTATCAATCGATAATTAATTATCGATTATGGACTTTTAATCGACTTTCGAAATAATTCCAGTAATTTCTTAGCAGCAACAATAGCGGGAATTTTCTCAGTTTCCACCTGGTGTTCAAGATATGGGAGCAATTTTTTTACCTGTTTATTATTATAAAAATTATTACGCAAGTGATAATTAATGGTATCATGCATCCATTGCATATTTTGTTCTTGCCGGTAACTTGTAAAGAAACCTTTTGTCTTCATGATCGTTTCATGTTCGCATATTAGCTCCCATATTTCTTTTATACCAGTATTATTGATTGCTGAACACGTTAATACTTTAGGATACCACCCGCTTTCGTTGGGAGGAAACATATGTAGCGCGTTCTGATATTCTCTTTTTGCCAACTCGCTTCTTTTGATATTATCACCATCTGCTTTATTGATAGCAATGGCGTCCGCCATTTCCATGATGCCCCTTTTGATCCCCTGGAGTTCGTCTCCGGCACCTGCCAACATGAGCAAAAGGAAAAAATCCACAATGCCTTTTACACTCGTCTCACTCTGCCCTACTCCTACAGTCTCAATAATGATGATCTCATAACCACCTGCTTCACATAAAAGCATGGTCTCTCTCGTCTTAGAGTGAACACCACCAAGAGTAGTACCGGAAGCCGATGGCCTGACAAAAGCATTAGGATCATTAGCCAATTCTTCCATCCTGGTTTTGTCCCCTAAAATGCTTCCGCCTGTTTTCTGACTTGATGGATCTATTGTCAAAACTGCGATTCTTTTATTGAGCGAAGTGAGATACTTTCCGAAAGCTTCAATAAAAGTACTTTTGCCTGCGCCTGGTACACCTGTGATGCCGATCCGAAGAGAATTTCCTGTAAAGGGTAAGATCTTTTCTAAAACAGTTTCAGCTAATTCATTATCTGAATATAGTTTACTTTCTACCAATGTAATGGCTTTACTAAGCATGATCCGGTCCCTATTCAAAATCCCTTGAACGTATTGTTCTACAGTGTGCCTCTGCTTTTTAAATGTAAACCCCATTACAAAATATTTTATACTACTTTTTATACATGACGTGTATTAATGTAAATAGAAGGAACAACCCTTAATTCAGAAAATAAACAATTACAACTTCAAATTTATCAATTAATTGTAGT
>CBKWHA010000001.1:0-83511 GCA_966674115.1 uncultured Chitinophagaceae bacterium | reverse complement strand
TCCTTTAGTCTTCTAAAAGAAATTATCCAGTGCTTTAAGACTGATAGGTTTCTCCCAGATGGTTAATTTGGCTCCATCCAGTTCGTCGGGCATAGTAGGCCGGAAGGCGCTGATGAGATGATATTGTATATTAGGATATTTCTGATACATTTCGGGTAGCTTATCCCACCCAAGGCCATCCGGAAGATTATAATCAATTAATAAATAGTCCGGTTTAATTTGGCTAAGACGGTTCATGCCGTCATTCAAGGTATGAGCAATATGAACTTCATAATTTTTACGGATAAAATAAGCCTTCATCAACAAACATAGATCTACTTCATCATCAATAATCAATACTTTTTTCCTTTGGGTCATATAGTTCATGGAGTTAATAGGGTACCGTAATTTTCATACCAAAACCAATACAAAGAACAGAGCAATCAATGAAATTTACTGATGAGAGACCTCATAGCCTTAATGTCTTCTGGCAATCAGCAATTATAAATTTAATTCTTTAATGAATTCTATTGTTAAGGTTGACCATTGCCAGGATTTATTGATTTCCATGTTAAAAATCATTCGCATTTTTATTCTTTTGTATTTATCCGGTAAATCTATTATTTTTCTTGTAGAGTTTTTTACACAGGATGAAGTGAAGTATTAATCAAGCTCAGGCATTTTGTGTGGTACGATTATTTAAAATAGTGCAGAAAGCTATTGCTTAACCTTAAATATTTAATCATGACTACAAGAACGAAAGTTATTCTAGGCATTGTTGGAGCTGCTGCTGCAGGTGTTGCCATCGGTATGCTTTTAGCCCCTGAGAAAGGCGTTGAGACCCGTAAGAACATATCTAAAAAGGCAGGAGACTGGGCAGGCCAGTTAACAGATCTCTTTGCAAGTGCAAAAGAAGAAATCACTAACATGAGAAAAAAGGGAGCTAAAATGACCAGTGATGCGGCAAGCCGTTATAGTAGTGCCACAGAAGACTTTAGCTAATTTCTAGCAGGTCTCCTGACCTGCTATTTTCTTTTGAAACTTTTTCTTTATGGAAGAATTGAAAGCTAGTGCCAGAGACCTTAAGGAGCACGTTAGTGATTATGTAAAAACCTATGCAGACCTTGCCAAAGCAAAAGCTACAATCAGCGCTTCCAATGCTGCCGCTGGAGCAGCTATTGGTATTGCAACTATTTTCTTTTCTTTTTTCTTTTTACAATTTCTTTTCTTCGGGCTTGCCTGGTGGATAGGTACTTTGGTAAATAGTACGGCAGGTGGATTTTTCATTGTTGCCGGATTATTTATGCTTCTGGTAGTTGTTATTTTCCTGCTACGCAAAAAAGTAATTGTGCCCTGGATCCGTAATACAATCATTAGTAAAGTATATGAATAATACTATCCGCACATACGAAGACCTTCTTGAGGAACAGCAACGGCTATTGGGAGTAATAAAAACCCAGGAGGAGCTTATACGTAAAGATATTGCTGGTGTAAGAGAAGGCTTAAAGCCATTTAACAAGGTGGCACAGCAAATCCATAAAATGGCAACCCGCGATAATACCGCTCCATTAATGAACTTTGGAATTGAGTTTGGTGTGGACCTGCTTCTCCGCAAAATAGTTTTAGCAAAGGCCGGATGGTTTACAAAGGTTATTATTCCATTCCTTGTAAAAAATTATTCATCCCATATTATTGGTGAAGAAAAGCGGTTGGCCTTACTTCAAAAGCTTCGCAGTTTTTTCCAAAAAATAAGACCTCATGCATCGCCGGAAGCATATTCTTTTGAAGAAACGCCACCAGCAACAGGCTCACGATCCGAACAAGATGAATTCTCTGCCAGTACTTCCGAACTTTTCAAAGAGCAGGAAAAAGGGCAGGAAAAGCGGAACGATGAAGAAAATGCTTAGAAATTGATGAACAGACTCTACAGAACTTTAATAAATGTGCAATTATGAACAGAAAAGCAAACCTGGCAACCTTTCAACCACCTGATCCAACCAAAAAGAGAGAAGGCGGTGATGACTCGTTGGAAAATGCCAATCCAAGTGATAGCAGAGCTGATGAAAAAGTAATTGTAAATGAGCAGGCAAGCAATAAAACCGTTAATGCGCCTTCACAAACGGCGGTGAATCCAAGTGAAAACGTAAGTTCTGACGAGGAAACAATAAATTAAATGAATAAAAAGGTGCAGAAAACTGCACCTTTTATTTGTTGTTAAGGATTTGTTTTGTTAATCAACTCTGCGGAATCCGCCTGCTATTAAGGATAGTACAAATAGTACCAAGAAAATATAAAACAAAATTTTTGCTATTGAGGCTGCACCGGCTGCAATGCCTCCAAATCCAAATATAGCTGCTATAATAGCAACCACTAAGAAGATAATTGTCCAGCGTAACATAAGTAAAGGTATTTTAAAGGTTAACAATTCTCAGGTTATTAATTAAAGAATTGTACCATTTTCAACATTTGCCTTATATTTTTCTTTAATCGTGAAGTGTTCCAGCTATCTGAGGAAATAGTTCTACTTATGAGCTGGAGGTTATCCTGCAGAACTATTTAATATTTTGAACCTGAAAAGTTTAGTTTCAAAAAGTTGTGTTTACTACTATTAAGGGCAGTAAAAAACTGGTATAATATTTTGAAACTTATAAGATGAGAAGGAGGTGCCTTAATTGACTCCTTTTGAAATATTATAGTAACGGTTTAAAATTGACAAGCCATGATGAAATTAGAAAAAGACAGTAAAGAATCGCGTACAATATTGCACCAGGCTTTTATAGCCAGTAAGCCCGTTATCCCAACAACGGCAGAACCAGATAAGTATGTTCACAAATCTGCAGATCCATCATCCACTACAAGAAATAACCGCTATCCGGTTCCTTCTTTTTTTGAGCAACGATTGCAGAGAGCCGAATGACTAAAAAAGCTTGAACCAAATAAACTCGGCAGATGCTGAGTTTATTTGGTTTTTTAGCAACTATTAAACACTACTTTTTCGTGGAATTCATTCCCCAAAAGTTGAGCTTAGGTAGCGTTCTATTTAGTAAATTAGATAGCCATTAGCAAGCCTCTGCAATAACTTGTTGAAAATCAGATTACATTAATCGTTTACTATTTTGTAAATTTTGGTGTTACAGTTGTTTATTAAATAGTAAGCCAAAATCAAAATGATGATCAATCAGCGCTTAGCTCAGAAGCAACGGCTTAAGATTTTACCACAACAAATCCAGTTACTTAATTTCTTCCATTTGAATACACTTGAATTGGAACAGCGTATTCAACAGGAATTGGAGGAAAATCCGCTTCTGGAAGATCAGAAAAATGAATTTGAGCCGTTAGCAGAAAAGTTTAACAAAGATTCTGTTCAGGATTATCAGGATTGGGAAGAATATGGATATGACGATATACCAGATTATAAGATGGAGTATTGTAATTATTTGCACAACGAAAAGCTACCTGAACGGCCCATTGTGAATCAGTTTGATTACCGTAAAGCATTGAAAGAACAATTTAAACTAAGTTGTGACGATGAAACAGAGATCATGCTGGCTGAATTTGTAATAGATTCTTTTAATGATAATGGCATTATGGAGCAGTGTCCGGACGATCTGGCAGAGGATATTTCATTCCGGATGAATAAATGGATAGAAGCAGATCAGATCGTAGAGATCATCAAGAAGATACAAGAACTCGAGCCCGTTGGTGTTGGCGCTCGCAGTATTCGTGAATGTTTATTAATCCAATTGTGCCGTATGAACACCAAACGGCCCGATGTAAAAATGGCTATAAAGCTACTTGAAAACCATTTCACGGATCTTCACAATCGTAATATGGACAAAATTAAAAGCCATTTAAAGATCGATGATGAAGAAATGAAAATTGTGCTGAAGTTGATTGCTTCTTTAAAGATGAAACCTATTTGTGAAGAACAGGAAAGTTTGGTTGCCAACCAGAACATACTACCTGACTTTATCGTTAACCGGAATGGGGACGATATAGATGTTCAGTTATACCGGCACCGTTCTGAGAGTTTAAATATTAATTCTACTTGGAAGCAGATGGCTGATTGCAATACCCAGATGAACACAGATAAATCTGCCGTTCAATACCTGAAAAATAAATTACAATCAGCACAGTGGTTCATTCATGCTGTTCAGCAACGCGAAGCCACAATGCTCAAGATTATGAAAGCTATTGTTAAAATTCAATATGAATATTTTCTAACGGGAGATATTAACGTTTTAAAGCCAATGATATTAAAGAATGTTGCAGAAATGGTTGGTGTTGATATTTCAACAGTATCGCGGATCACGTGCAACAAATACGCAGAAACACCCTTTGGATTAATTTTACTTAAGGATCTCTTTACTGAAGGGATTGCTAATGAGAAAGGGGAGGTAATCAGCAACCGGGTAATTCAATCGGCAATAGAAGAAGTTATTCAAAATGAAGATAAACATAATCCGTATACTGATCAGCAGCTTGTTACCATACTGTCCCAAAAGGGCTTTTCAGTGGCTAGGAGAACTGTAGCCAAATACCGTGAACAGTTACAAATTCCTGTATCTCATGTGCGCAGTTTATGGGCATAAAATCATTACTTTAGTATCAAATCAACAGAATTAACGAACCAAGGAAACTAAGCAATAAAATATGCAAACAATACTTATTATTGATGATGATCGGGACATGTGTCTGCTGTTAAAACGTTTTTTAACCCGTCATGGCTATGAAGTGTTAGAGGCTTATAATGGCAAAAAGGCACTGGAAATTTTAGAAGAAGCTGAGCCCTCATTGGTGATGTGCGACTTCCGCCTGGAGGATATGGAAGGCAACGTTTTGCTGGGCAAGATCAAAGAAAAATATCCTGCCCTTCCGGTAATTATTATTACAGGTTATAGCGACATAAAGATCGCTGTGGAAGTAATGAAAATGGGTGCATACGACTATATTACCAAGCCGCTCTTCCCCGATGAAATTCTCGTCACCATTAAAAAAGCACTGGAAACACCTCTTGCCGGAGATTCCAAGCAAGTAGTACCTCCGGTAAAAGAAGCATCAGTTGCCACACAACCTGCAGCGAAACAAGCCCCTACAAAGGTTATTCATTCAGGCGAGTACATTTTTGGCGACTCGGCAGTATTTAGGGCACTTCTGCAGCAGATCGATCTCGTTGCGCCAACTAATTACACTGTGATCATTTATGGTGAAAGCGGGAGTGGTAAAGAAGCTATAGCCCAGGAAATACATAAACGCAGCAAGCGCAAAAACAAGCCTTTTGTAGCCATTGATTGCGGTTCTCTATCAAAAGAACTGGCCGGTAGTGAATTGTTTGGCCATGAAAAGGGTTCTTTTACTGGAGCGCTGAACCAGAAGATCGGAAGCTTTGAAATTGCCAACGGGGGTACAATTTTCCTGGATGAGGTTGCTAATCTTTCCTACGATATCCAGGTTTCATTACTTCGTGTTGTCCAGGAGCGCAAAATGCGCCGTGTTGGCGGTACAAAGGATATAGATCTGGATGTTCGCATTATTGTAGCCAGCAATGAAAACCTCTGGGAGTCAACCCGCAAAGGAAAGTTCCGCGAAGACCTTTACCATCGTTTTAATGAATTTAGCATTGATGTGCTTCCTTTACGCAAACGCCAAGAGGATGTTATGTTATTCGCCAACCATTTTTTGGAACAGACCAACCAGGAGCTTGGTAAAAATGTCAAACGCTTTAGCGAGGAGGTAGAGCACATTTTTAAAACCTACGTATGGTATGGTAACCTGCGCGAATTGAAGAATGTCATCAAAAGGGCAACCTTGCTTACAGATGGTGATCAAATAGAAGCATCATCACTTCCATTTGAAATTTCGCACCATAGCAAGCTTCAATTTGAAAGCCAGCCAGAGCAGAGCGTAAAACCAGCTATGCCCGCTCCCATAACCAGAGAGGAAATAATAGATTCGCCAAGAGGCATTTCAGAAACCACATTGAAAGGCGCCAGCATTGACGCTGAATATGAAATGATCCTGAAAGCTTTAAAGAAAGTAAACTTCAATAAAAGTAAAGCAGCAAAATTGCTTAATATAGACCGAAAGACGCTGTATAACAAAATGAAACAATATCAAGAGTTTAATAATCAGTAGCCATGATCCGGGAAAATGAATATTCTGTATCCGAAAACTATCCCCAGGAGCTTTCCAGGCAAAGTATGATGCCTCATTTATTTGGTAAACAGGAGCAAATAATTGATCTGAATCTGCTATTAAAAAAGAACTGGAAATGCTATGAAAACAACACCGGCCCTCAAATTGCGGCCCGCCTCGATCCTTTGCCTTTTGTAGAGGGAGATGAAAAGCAATGGCACTTTGTTATTAGCGGTCTTTTGTCTATGATCCTGCAACATCCTCCCAAAGGTAATTTCTTCCTATATATAAAGTGCGATCCTTTGAGCGCAAATGCTATAAGTAATATCCGGATAAAAAAGGGGTTCACAAGCTTCCAGATCAATTTTAAAACGAATATTTCTGTAAATGAAAGCTGGTACAAGTTGTATCATGATAAACTTAAAGAAATTGAATTGATAGTGGGTGCATTGAAAGGTACTTTTTCTTATAATTGTGGTCAGGAGAACTGTTGCTTATTTTCAATAGTGTTACCTGGAAAACGAGATTAAATCAATGTCATCTACAAATATTAATCAAATAAGGATCTTAATAATTGATGATGATGAGGATGATTTTTTTATCACTTCTGATTTACTAAAACAAATTCAAGGCTATCAACTTCAGATAGATTGGTGTTACAAATACAGCGATGCTGTAGAACAATTAAAAGATCCTCATTATGATATTTATTTTGTTGATTACCGTCTGGGTGCAAAAACCGGATTAGACTTCCTGAAAGAGGCTCTGAACATGGGTGTGCAGGAGCCCATAGTTTTACTTACCGGCAAAGGAAATAGGGAGATTGATATTGAAGCCATGCAAATGGGTGCTACAGATTACCTCATTAAAACAGAATTAACTGTAGATAAGCTGGAAAGATGTATACGATACGCCCTGGAACGAACATCATATTTAAAGGCATTGCGTGAAAACGAGAAAAAGTACCGCAATATTTTTGAGCTTTCTAAAGATGCTGTATTTATTGCCGATAAGAACCTTGCATTTAAAGACTTCAACCAGGCAACCTCAGACCTGCTGGGGCATCCAAAGGAAGAGCTGTTGAACATGAGTGTTTACAACCTGATAGATGGGGAAGTCCAAAGAAAGCTACTCGAGAAGATTCTATATGAAGAAACAGAAATAAATGACCTGGAGCTGGATTTCCAGACTAGAGCAGGTGAAAAGAAAAGCTGCATTCTTTCTATAACAGCTACGCCGGGTATGCAGGGACATACCTACTATCAATGCCTGATCCATGACATCACAAACCTGAAAAAAGCAGAAAAGGCTAATTTACTTGCTGAAAAACTGGCAGCTACAGGCCGCCTTGTACGTACACTGGCTCATGAAGTCCGTAATCCGCTTAATAACATCAATATGTCGGTGGAGCAACTAGCCCATGAAGCAGAGGATGAGGAGGCTGGTTTATATCTGGATATCATACAGCGCAACAGTAAGCGAATTGGTGACCTGATCACAGAATTGCTTGATTCTTCCAGACCAACAGAACTAACGTTTGAACGGGCTACACTTCAGTCGGTAATGGATGATAGTATTTCAGAGGCATTGGATCGCATCACGCTTCAGCGGATCAATGTGCAAATTCGCTACTGCAATGAGCCTTGCTGGGTAATGGCTAATAAAGAAAAATTGAAGATCGCTTTTCTAAATATCATTATTAATGCTATAGAGGCCATGCCATCAAATGGCGGAGAATTGGATATCGAAATTGAAACGGGAAATGTGATTCATAAAGTTACAATCCGTGATAATGGGTGCGGAATACCCGAGGAGAATTTATCACGCTTGTTCGAGCCTTATTTCACCTCAAAACGGAACGGAATGGGTTTAGGCCTGGCTGCTACCCTCAACATTCTTCAATCGCATAAAGCACATATTGATGTATCATCGGCAGTTGGCGACGGAACAACATTCGTTATTACATTTCCAACAGCATAAATACCAGATTATATTTCCTTATGTAACTATTTTATCCCTTTGCTGGTGCATTATATAAAAAAGCAAACTGCCAAGAGCTGGGACTGCAACAACAATGATTAACCAGAAACGTTTCTGAAAACCCCTTAGATCGTCTCTATCCCTTCCTATTACATCAATGAGCGTCCATATGTAATGGATAGCTCCTAAAAAAGAACCTCCAATTATAATATAATCTCCAGAACTATATCCATTAGCCTTAAAACCAATCCCAATCAATACAGTGATTGCAGCTATCATTCCCAGAATGAAATTTGGATGTTTTGCATTTTTCATAGCAGGCGTTTTATTATCATCTAAAAACCTCGATTGCTGATCTTATACAAGTTCCTAAAAATTTATGCCATTTATAACAGATGAGCTTGCAGAGCTATCATTTATAAACGGCATAAACTATCAAATTTTTTGACTCAGGAATATGAAGTTTGCATTTAAGTTTCTAAATGTGAAATCGAGATTTCTTTAGCTTCCTTTTTGATAATGAATACAGCAGTCTGTTTAGGACGTATACCTTCTCCATGCGACAATGCATACATTTTTGTGAACTCTGCTCCAAAAAACAGTATCAATGCAGAATAGTATACCCAGATTAGAATAATAATAATTGAAGCTGCTGTTCCATAAGTGATACCAAGGTTTGCTTTACCGATGTAATAATTGATGAGAAATTTACCAAGCAAAAAAAGTACGGCTGTAAACACAGATCCGATAATGGCATCCCTCCATTCTATAATAGCGTCAGGCAATACTTTAAAAATAACTGCAAACAGGCCACTAATTGCAATAAGTGTAATGAACGTATTTACCACAAAAAACAGTTGGATGGTATACTGCGGAAGAAACTTCATCAAGTGATAACTCAGTAGGTTTAACAGGGCATTAATGACTAAAGAGACCAAAAGCAAAAAAGCCATACCAATGATAAGAGAAAATGAAAGCAGGCGATTTGCAAGATACTTGACCCAACTTCTTTTAGGTTTAGCTTTTACAGACCAGATATAATTTATAGAATCCTGCATTTCCGTAAAAACACCAGTAGCGCCAATAAACAAAATGATGATACCTATAATTGCTCCTGTAGTGCCTGATTCTGCATTGTAAATGTTAATTACAATATCCTGCACCTGCACAGCGGCTTCAGGGCCTATTAAGCCTTTTAATTGGTCATAGATCCTGTTTTGCATTGCATCCTTGCCAAAGAAGATGCCTGTAAAGGAAATAAGTATGATCAATAAGGGTGCTAATGCGAAAACAGTATAATAGCTCAATGATGCACTTAATTTAAAAGCATTATCATCGATAAAGCCTATGCTTGCATTTTTTAAAACTTTCCAGAATGCTTTTATTTTTTTCATCTCTTAATAAATGAATGGTAAATAACTCATCCTTTCATAAAATTAAGCTATTATAAAGCTGATGTGGAATTTACTACACAAGAAACTTTTGCTTGCCTATAGTATCTACAAATACTGATTCTTAACGGGTCTTACCATCTCTGGCAATATTTTTTCTATATGATTAAGAAAGAAAAATAATAATTTATGAGAAGCTTATTATATATCATTGCGGTTATACTAATTGTAGGCTGGCTATTAGGCGTTTTTTATTGGAGTGCAACAGGTTTGATACACATCCTGATCGTGCTTGCAATCATCGCACTTTTGCTAGGTATTATCAGGCGTGCATAAAAGAGGTATTTCTTCAATCCTCATATATACGGTCCATTTTATCAGATGGGGCTGTCTCAAGGGTTTGAGGCAGCCTTTTACTTTTGTATTAATAAGCTATTTTATTTGACAGTTTTTTTCTGAATATTTTCTACTTCTTTCATGAAAGCGGAAAGTTTGGTATCCATATAAATACCATATCCGTCTATGAGGGTTCCTTTAGTTCCGTCGCTAGTTTTGATGACATATAATATAGCATTGTCGTCGGGGTCAGACATGCCTTCGAACCTAAAAAAGTTTACTACCTGAATTTCATCAGGTTTGTACCATTTGCCTCTATTTAAAGATTCTAATCCACGGTCTGATACCTTAAAATCTTCAACATAACCATCTGCAATCATTTTGTTCAAACAGGTGGAAAGACTCTTCATATAGGGCTGCGTATTAAATTCATTGATGATCATAAAAGGGGATTTTGTATACTATATACAAATAAAAATGTTTGCCAGTTGTTTTAAACAGAACGCTAAAAGTTGCTGTGTATTTAGTTCCACGGTAATGAAATAAGCAATAGGCAATAAGCAATAGGCAAAAAGTAAAGATCCATCTTAACTGCTGTTTATTGCTTATTGCCTATTATCAACTACCTGTTTGCCTTATGCAAATCACGCAGACGTTTCACTTCATCATGTCCTATGCGTAGTTGAGCTTTCTGACGCACTATGAGTTCCCGGAGTGTTGGTTCAAAATCCACGTCTGTATTAAGCGCCATGTCGTATGCCTTTTGAGCTGCATCTTCGCCAAACTCGCAATTTTCCAAAATAGTTTTACGGTCTTTACCTGCGATAGCTGCTTTCAAATCCATCCAAACACGGTAAATCTTTCCCGAGTTAGTGGTACTGTCTGATGGATCACCTCCAAGTCGAGTTACCTCTTGTGTTAATTCATTAACAAACTGTTTGCTTTCGAGCGTGTAGCGTTGAAATAACATTTTAAGGTCAGCATCTTCTGCCTTCAATTCATCTATTGCTTTTTCATAGCCAACAACTCGATCATTATTGATTTGTATGAGGTCATTTAGAATACCTGTTATTTTTTCTTTTTTTTCCATGGTTATAGGTTTTTAATGTTGGGTTCCTAAAAAACCGTACCTAAAATTTGTTTCTCTTCGGTATAATTATTTCTGTTACTCCTATTATTTACTAACCTTAAATACTTAAATCTATGGCTAAGTATTCAAAAAAAGCTGGAGAGGAAGTAAAGGAAGCAATGCACGAAATGAAGCGAGGCAAACTGAAAAGTGGTCGCAGTGGAAAAACAGTAACCTCTCGTAAACAAGCAATTGCAATTGGTTTGTCTGAGGCCAGGGGAAGGGGCGCTAAAGTACCCAAAAAAGCAGCATCCAAATCCCGAACTGCCGGAAAAGCAACTGCTGGAAAAAGATCAGCTTCAGGTACTACAACCAGGGTAAGCAAGGCATCGCCAGTTCGTGCAAAAAAAGCGGCAACACGTACAAAACGCACTTCCAAAGCAACCAGTAGAACAACACGTCCAAAAGCTGCTGGTTCAACCAGGAGCCGAAGTAAAAGCAAGTAACTCTTTTACACCAGATCTTTTAAAATTTTCATCATAATTTTTTCTTCAGAAGTGAGCCCGGTTAAATTATCCGGGTTTTCTATAATATCCAATTCTTTAAGGTATTTGTCTAAATTTTTTTCTTCATAAAGTTTGATGATACCTGGATGTACATAATACTTCTTACATATCATCCGTGTATTGCCCAGCTTTTTACTTACTTCGTCCAATGCAGCTATGATATTCTTTTTATAGTCTGTATCTGAACTGGCTTCACCCATTGATTTAAATGCTCGTAAGATGTTAAGCGTGCCTGCCCATGTTCGAAAATCTTTGGCACTGAAGTCACCTCCGGTTGCATCCTTAATGTACTGATTCACCATACCGGAGTCTACGGGCTTTTTATTTCCTTCCGAATCGTAGTATTGGAACAGTTCCTTACCTGGTATTTCACGGCAAGCTTTTATCACTTTTGCCAGCCGGTGATTACGCAGCGTTATTTTTTGATCAATTCCTTTCTTTCCTTTAAAGGAAAAAATTATGGTACAGCCTTCAATTTTTACATGTTTATCTTTTAGGGTTGTAAGCCCATGTGAGCCATATGTTTTTTCATAATCAGTATTGCCAATTCTGATGTAAGTGCGTTCCATCAGACTAATAACTGTGGCTACCACCTTTTCTTCACATAATTCTTTCTTAGCGCTGTCTTCTTCCAGCTTTAAACGCAGAGAGGGTAGGAGTTTACCAAATTCATAAAGGCGATGAAACTTTGTTTCGTTGCGCAGTTTGTGCCATTGCTCGTGGTATCGGTATTGCTTGCGATCAAGGGCATCAAAACCTGTTGCCTGTATATGGCCATTTTCTTTTGGGCAGATCCAGACTTTAGTCCAGGCAGGTGGGATTGCCAGTTTGCGAATACGTTCTAATTGCTTTTCATCTTTAACCAGTTGATTGTTATAAATATAGGTAAAAGCAGTTCCTTTCTTTATACGCTGAATACCTGCATCTTTATCACTTACATAAACCAATTCTGCGGCTTTTGCTGCACTAACATAGTCCTTATCAATTTTCAGAAATTCATTGTGTGAAAGTTGAACTACTTCTTCCATAGGATAATGTATTCTTTTATTTTTTACGTTTGGAGGTTTTCTCTTTTCGCAACATGAGCTTTTGTGTATGCTGTTCTACTGCTTCTTCTATAGAATGCGAGCTATGAAGGTCACGTTCCTTTTTAGCTAGAGAGGCCAATCTGATGTAAAACTTTTTCAGTAGTTCCAATTCTTCCTGCGACAAATCCTCAACATCGATAAGGCGGTTACTGGCTCTTTCTTCACACGCAATCAACTCGTTTAATTTTAACTGTAATGCCATAGAATCTTTGTTTTGTGTCTGCTGGATAATAAACACCATTAAAAAAGTTATGATTGTAGTACCGGTGTTTATAACGAGCTGCCAGGTGTCGGAAAATTGAAACAGGGGCCCTGTAATACCCCATGCAAGGATAATCATCAGTGCGATAATAAAAGCGGCAGAAGAACCTGTGATTTTTGTGGCAACCGCTGCAAATGCTTCGAAACGGGCTTTAATGCCATTTTGCTTGTTTCTGGTCATTGGTACTTTCTGAAGTAAAAAGAAAAAGTCAGACCAGTTTGGGGAAAAATGGAAACTAAGAGGGAAATAGTTGCCTGGAGGGGGTGCCCAGAATTGTAAAATATTGATCTGGTGGCATTAAAAGATTTTGAAGTAGTATGTTAAAAGTTCAAAACCAGAGGTATTTTTTCAATATCCGGCTTTGAACTTTTAACGATCAAATTTTGACCTATTCTTCTTCATGTTCTGCATCGATGTTGATGCTGCTAACTGCTAATTCGGTGAGGCGAACATCTGTATCTTTTTCTTCATCCAAAGTTTCCTGCAAAATTTCAGCAATGTCTTCAAGATTCATAGTTCTGGCCAGTTGCACCAGGCTGCCATAGGAGGCAATTTCGTAATGTTCTGATTTCTGGGCCGAAATAATAAGAGCTGCGTCACGAGTGGAAGTTCCCTTATCTGTATCATCTATTGCATTCAAAGTTTCTCTTACCAGGCCTTCCATAGCTTCACATTTCTTTGCTCTTGGCGTCATGTCAAGCATTTCAAATACTTCTTGCAGGCGAGCTATCTGGTTTTCAGTTTCTTCTACATGGTCCTGAAAAGCATTAGCTAATTCTGAAGAGGTAGCAGCTTTTGCCATTTTGGGCAACGCTTTCAATAGATGTTTTTCTGCCCAGAAAATATCCTTCAGCTCCTCAACAAATAATTCATGAAGTTTTGTGTGTTCGTCGTAAGGCTTAGCCATGGCATAACCAGGTTTTTTTGCCCTTGTTGGTTTAATATTTCTTGCCATAAAGAAAAATTTTTTGTAGGTTTATGATAGCTCTCAAAAAAATAGTGCCAGCTAAGATCCTATGACCCCGGTATCCTGTGGACAATTTTACACATCCAACACCTGAATAGAAAGACTGTTAATCTTATTCTTTTATGGTATTTAATTTGGATAGAGGTAAATATAACTCTCCAGTTTATCACCAAAATAGGAGCTTATGCAAGTAAATCAACAGTTCAATTTTGTTCAACAAAAAATTGAGGAAATTAGTACTGCTATCTTTTTTAATTTGAGTGATTCAGTACTAAAATTCCCAACTACGATCGTATCCACTTTAAAGGTGGACGATTTCGGTTTTGTATGGCTTCTGGTACAAAAGCCCAAGCAAAGCCTGAGGGAATTTGAAGAAGGCTTTCCGGTACGGCTGGATTTTTACAGAAAAGGAAAAAATTACTTTTTGCAAGTGTCAGGAAAGGCTTGGGTTGTAACTGATCCGGAAGAAATCAACGCCTTATCGCTGATCAAGGAAGATTTAACTCAAAAGATGGATGATCAGACTGCATTGGTAAAAGTAAAAATGCAAAAAGCCGATTACCACGAAGCGCAAACCACAGCCCGCAATTCCTGGTGGCAAAGCACCGTAAACGTGTTCACAGGCATGTTTAGAAATTCTGGCAGTTACCAACCTTCCACTTATTATGCAACGTCTTAGCAAATACGTTATTAAAAAGCCCCGCTACTTATCGCGGGGCTTTTTTAGAGAAACACATTTTGTTTCAAGGCTTATCTAAAAAGTCTTCATCACCATATCCTTCATATTCTTTCTGTTCTTCACGTAAAACTTCAATTTCCTTATTTTTATAGTGTGCATCTTCGAAGTAATCGTCATTCTCTGTTTCTTCATCATCATAATCTTCATCTCCTTCTTCAACTGATGGATCAGGAAATTCGCGTTTACGGTTTGGTGGATTTGTATCCAAATCTGCATCTTCCTTAAATGCACTTCTCTTGCCTTTGTGCATGGTAGTTACAGTACTGCTTTCATTTTCCAAAGTTTCCCTGTGCAGATCTTCCTCTCTTACACCTGCTACTTTGTTTTTGCTGTTTTTTTTGTTTGACATAAAGAAGATTTTAAATGAATAATATTTTGTTTAGCAAAAAATTCAATTAACTTTTCTATATGAAACGGTAATAAAATTACGCCAGAAATGAGAAAAAGCCTTGTTTGCAAACTAATATGGCACAGGATTTAAACTCTATGCTTTAAACTTCTTTCATGAGTTTATTTCTTTATAACCAGAAGCGGAAATTCTCCGAAACTCCGGAACCCGGAGGCAAGGAAAAATCATCGCGGGGAGGGCTTCGTTTCGTCGTTCAGAAACACGATGCTTCTCAGCTACACTATGACTTTCGGCTGGAAATGGATGGGGTTTTGAAAAGCTGGGCCGTACCTAAAGGGCCTTCCTTAAATCCGGCAGAAAAAAGATTGGCCATGCAAGTAGAAGATCATCCTTATGATTACCGGAATTTTGAAGGGGTGATTCCTGAAGGTAACTATGGTGCCGGAACTGTATTGGTGTGGGACGAGGGAACTTACGAACCTGAAACAAGCGGGAAACTTACTAAGAAGGAAAGAGAAAAGCTATTGTTGCAACAGTATGAAAAGGGAACTCTTGTTATTGATTTGCATGGCAAGAAGATAAAGGGTTTATTTACATTATTTAAAATGAAGCGTGATGAAAAATCGTGGTTGCTGGTAAAGAAAAAGGATGCGTATGCAACAAGTGAAGATGTAACAAAACAGGACAGATCAGTAAAATCAGGCAAAACACTTTTGCAGATTGCATCAGAACATGGTGCTGTATTGAATCACCCGGAAGACACTGAAGTTGTGAAGAGCAGACCTGTTAAAAAAGCGGCAAAGACAAGGTCCACAACCTCAAAATCTGCAGATAAAAAAGCGGCTACAACTACATCCAAAATTAAACATCTAGAACCTGAACAATTGAACACAGCTCACGAAAATGCCGCAGAAGTTGTATTGAATGGTCATGTTCTAAAGCTAACAAACTTTAGCAAACTATACTGGCCTAAGGAGGGATTTACAAAAGGAAATCTGTTGCATTATTACTTTGAAATTGCACCTTATCTGCTTCCGTATATGAAAGATAGGCCGCAATCTTTACACCGACACCCAAATGGTATTAACGGGAAACATTTTTTTCAGAAAGACATGCGCGGGAAAGTTCCTGAGTGGATGCCTACACATGAAGATTACAGTGAATCAACTGATGAAATGATTGAGTACATGATCTGCAATGATGAAGCTTCTTTGCTTTTTATGGCCAATCTAGGATGCATCGAAATGCATCCCTGGCATAGCCGCCATCAGCGTCCGGATCATCCTGATTATTGTTTGATCGACTTAGACCCGGATAAGAGCAATTCTTTTGATCAAGTGATCGGTACCGCTCATGTGGTGAAGACTTTATTGGATGATTTAAAGGCAGATTGTTATTGCAAAACCTCCGGATCAACAGGTTTGCATATTTATATCCCTTTAGGCGCCAAATATACTTATGCCGAGTCAAAGCAATTTGCGGAGTTGCTTGCAGGCCTTGTGCACCAGGAACTGCCAGATATTACCAGCATAGACCGGAACCCTGCTAAACGCAAGGGAAAGATCTACCTTGACTTTTTGCAGAACAGTCAGACACAAACCGCTGCTGCGCCTTATTCCTTACGTCCTAAACCTGGTGTGCCTGTTTCAACGCCATTGGACTGGAGCGAAGTGAAAAAAGGCCTGACGCCTACTACTTACAACGCCACAAATATTTTTAACCGCTTAAAAAAGGAAGGCGATCTGTTTGAACCTGTGCTGGGCAAAGGAATTGATTTGAAAAAGATCTTAAACAGACTATTGGTTTAGACAAATAGTTGCAGCTTAACTTTTGGCACTTATGCATCCTCTGAACATTTTCGACGTTTCTCTTAACGATTATATACACAAAGATTTCGAACTGGAATTGCTCGATGACACCTGCCTTTTTGCAGAAGGACCCGTTTGGAATCCAGCCGGTTTTTATTTATTCAGTGATATATCAAGCAATGTCATTAACAAGATTATTCCTGGCGAGGCTAAGGAGGTTTATATTTCCCAAAGTGGGTGTGAAGATGAAGCTGCTGCCGAACTGCCCCGCATGATGGGTTCTAATGGACTTGCCTATGATCATAAAGGCAATCTCCTTGTTTGTCGCCATGGCAGTCATGACGTGGCATGTTATGATGGGCACTCACTTGCTTCTTACATCAATTCCTACAATAGTAAACCTTTAAACAGTCCCAACGACATCATCGTTCATAGGAGTGGCCAGGTATTTTTCTCTGATCCACCTTATGGCTTAAAAGATCAAAAAATAAACGCCGATAAATATCAGCCACATGCTGGTGTTTATTGTTGGCAGGAAGGCAAGCTCACTTTGGTATGGAATAAAATGCTCTATCCTAATGGAATTTGTCTGTCGCCGGATGAGCAGACTTTATTTGTTTGCTCTAATAAGCCTTATGAGGCAACTGTTTTGGAATTTGATGTAAAGACACTTCATCTGAAACGCATTGTTTGCGAGGCCAACAGTGATGGAATAAAATGCGATAACCGCGGTAATCTTTACCTGTGCAATGCAGAAGGTATTTTGATTGTTAGTATTGAAGGAAAAAGGCTCGGGTTAATTCAGTTACCTACTATTCCCTCGAATATATGCTGGGGCGGTAAGGATGCAAGGGATCTGTTCATTACTGCCCGGCAGAATATTTTCCACATAAGTAATTTGCAAAAAGCACTTTGACTCTATATAAAAACAAGAGTCCTGGTTAAGAACCAGAACTCTTTTCTCTCGTCCCTTCGCTGGAATTACCCAGATCAGGTTCAATGGGTATGATCTCAGGTTTATAAAAAACCACCCCGCAAGAGAACTATAATGTTAATGTCAAAAACCACACCAGAAGTGGATCTGTTATCCATTAATGATCTCCCCTCCATTAGGGTGTAAGATTTGCCCGGCCATATAAGAGCTGTCATCACTAGCAAGGAACAAATAGCAGGGAGCCACTTCAGCTGGTTCTCCGGCCCGTTTCATAGGCACATCGGTACCAAATGTCTTCACCTTCTCTGCTTCAAATGAAGCAACAATCAGTGGCGTCCAGATTGGGCCAGGTGCCACACCGTTCACACGGATTCCCTTTTCTATCAGTTGAGCGCTCAAACTCCTGGTAAAGGCAACAATAGCACCCTTGGTACTTGAATAATCCAGCAGAGAGGGACTACCCCTGTAGGCTGTAACAGATGTTGTGTTTATGATAGATGAACCTTGCTTTAGATGAGGTAAAGCGTATTTTGTAAACCAGAAAAATGAGAAGATATTGGTCTCAAAGGTTTCCCTGAGTTGATCTGTGGAAATATCCTCAATACTGTTCCGTTCTGTTTGTGTCGCAGCATTGTTGACCAGGATATCAAGGTGTCCAAGCACATTAACAGCTTCTTCAACAGCCTTTTTACAAAACATTTCATCGCGGATATTGCCTGGCACCAGCAAACATTTCCTGCCATAGCCTTCTACGTCTTTGCGCACAGATTCAGCATCCTGGTGTTCGCTTATATAAACTATGGCTACATCAGCGCCTTCCTGCGCAAACAGGCGGGCTATTGCAGCGCCAATGCCACTATCTCCGCCCGTGATCAGCGCAACCTTTCCTTGTAGTTTATTATGTACCTCAGGACGTTCTGAAACCGGCCTGGGAGTCATTTTTTGTTCTATACCTGGCATTTCCTGTTCTTGTGCAGGTCTTGCTTCTTTGGGTTCTCCACCTTTTTGCATAAAATTTTTGAAAATCCTTAAATAAATTATTGTACCAACACCTCTGTTGTATTGTTTCAACCCTTACTTTTGCAGCCTCAACTGGGGAATTAGCTCAGCTGGCTAGAGCGCTTGCATGGCATGCAAGAGGTCACCGGTTCGACTCCGGTATTCTCCACTAAATTGAATGAAAAGCCCGCAAATCATCGTTTGCGGGCTTTTTGCTTTTAGAGTATACTAAATTCAAGTATGCAAAAAAGTCCGTTCCCCATTTATTTACGTATAACAATAAATAGAAAACAATAATACGGACAAAACAATCGGAGTTTTACCGAACAGCGAGATTGTAATTCGAATAATCAATTTTTATAAAAAGTATGTATATGCAAAGGCCTCATCATTAAGATCGAATCCTTTCTTAAATATCAGAAAAGCTGGAGAGCCTGATATTTTTATAATGAAATAAATTTTGTTTTATTTTGAATTTCAAACAGTGCGCGATTGACTGCTTATTCTACATACACTGATCAGGAATTACTGGAGTTGTTGTCACAAGGTGATCAGGAGGCTTTTAATACGCTTTTTACCAGGCATTGGGAAAACTTATATAAAAGTGCTTATTATGTTTTGAGAGATGCAGACGCCTGCAAGGATATTCTTCAGGACGTTTTTATCTGGCTCTGGGAAAATAAGCAAACCTTGAAAATACAATCAATAAATGCATACTTAAAGGCGGCCGTAAAATTCAAGGTGGCAAATTATATTCGCTCCGGACAAATCCGGGTTAGCTTTTTTAACCAATTGGCGCAGTTCCCATCCACGGTATTATCCCCTTCTACGGAAGAATTAAGTGAAATCAAAGAGTTGAATACGCTTATTCAAAATTCTATAGCGCTACTGCCAGAAAAATGCCAGCAGATATTTCAATTAAAAAGAATAGAGCAACTCACCAATCAGGAAATAGCAGACAAATTGGGTATTTCAATTAAAACGGTTGAAAATCAAATGACGATTGCTCTCCGTCGGATACGTTCTTCTATTGACCACTATTTGGCAGTTCTGCTTTTAATTTCTTTTACTTTTTTCTTTTAATCATCGGGTAGAAAAAAAATTTTTGATGGCTTTGGGGGTTGGGCCTGTATTATGTGCCTTAGATAATACACGCATTAATTATGACTAAAGAGGAGATTAAAAACTTGGCAGAGCGGATCACGTCAGGGATGGCTAGTGAAGAGGATGTTATTCTTTTCAACAGTATTTATAATTCATTGCAACTATCTGAAAGTGATTGGGATGAGAATATTCATGGTAGTAAAAACGAGGTAGAAGCATTACTTAAAAATAAGATCTGGGAAAAAGCCGGAATAGCCAGGCCTGTGGTTCGGATGAGGTGGTTGAGGTGGGTAGCGGCTGCAGCTGTATTAATATTGGTGCTTGGTTCTGCAGCCTATTTTGTTTTGTACAACAATAACGCTGCTGACAAAGTTGCGAAAGGAGCAACACAACAGGAGCGATTTAAAAATGATATTCTTCCTGGTGGTAATAAAGCAGTGTTGACATTGGCAGATGGTTCTACTATAATCCTGGATGATGCACAGAATGGTGCGCTGGCCCAACAAGGCAATACAAAAGTAATCAAACTGGGAGGGAAGCTGGCCTATGACGCGGCAAATACAGGATCAAAGGAAGTCTTATACAATACTATAGCCACTCCTAGGGGCGGTCAATACCAGATAGAACTACCTGATGGCAGCCAGATATGGCTCAATGCTGCTTCTTCCCTGCGGTTTCCAACTGCTTTTACTGGTAAGGAGAGAAGGGTAGAAGTAATGGGTGAGGCTTATTTTGAAGTGGCAAAAAACAAAGCAATACCATTTATTGTAAGCGTGAATGGTGCAGAAGTTCAGGTGCTGGGCACTCATTTCAATGTAATGGCTTATAATGACGAACCTGCTATGAAAACAACATTGCTGGAAGGTTCCGTAAAATTTGTGAAGGGAAGTGCAAGTAGTTTACTCAGGCCTGGGCAGCAATCACAATTATCAGAAAACGGGCAAATGAAAGTAGTGAGTGACGTGGATGTGGATGCTGTAACGGCTTGGAAGAATGGAAATTTCCATTTTGAAGGTGTCGAAATTGAGGCGGTAATGAGGCAATTATCTCGATGGTATAATGTAGAAGTGGTATATAACCAAAAGCCAGATGAATTGTTTTATGCAGAAATTCCCCGTAATACAAAATTATCCGATGTACTAAAAGCATTGGAACTTACCGGTAAATTGCGGTTTGGCATTGAAGGAAAGAAGATCATTGTGATGTTATAAACCCCTCTTAACCATAACTAGTGCATCGCTAGATAAAAATTATTGGTTTACCAAAAAAGAAAACCGGAAGTGGTTCCAGCACTCCCGGCGAGTATTCCAGGTTAATCCAATGGTAGAATCATGTAATCACTTTATTGTTTAACCCAAAACAAAACAAATTTATGCAATTGATTGTTTGTCGCAATCCCCTGAAACGAAAGGGGATTGGAAAAACTTTGTTAATGATGAAGTTAACTGCTGTTTTTTTGCTTGCTGTATGCCTCAATGCCAGTGCAAATGGATTTGCACAAAAGGTTAGCGTTTCTGAAAAAAATGCTTCTATTGAACGGATATTCAAAGAGATCAAAAAACAAACGGGTTATACGTTTGTTTATACAGAAGCTTTACTAAAAAAGGCAAAGAAGGTCACCCTAAACCTTAACAATGCTTCTTTGGAACAGGTGTTGGATGTTTGTTTTCAAAACCAGCCACTAACCTACAGCATCCTTAATAAAATGGTGATTATTAAGGAAAGGGATTTAGCTCAATTTAAAGAGCAAATTTCAATTTCTCTTCCCCCACCTGTTCATATTCAGGGAAAAATCGTCAATGATAAAGAGGAGCCGCTTGTAGGGGCTACTATTACAGAAAAAGGAACGAACAACTCTACTACAACTAAAGAGGATGGGGGGTTTGCCCTTAATGTGGCCAATGAGAAATCAGTATTGATCATTTCTTTTGTAGGCTATGAGTCAAAAGAGGTAATGGTAGGCAACCAAACTGCACTTACTGTTCAATTGGTTCTGCAAAACAGGGCCATGAATGAAATAGTTGTTGTAGGTTATGGTACGCAAAGAAAGGGCAATCTGACCGGCGCTGTTAACACGTTGAAGATGGATGACCTATCATCACGACCGCTTACAAATACCAGTGTAGCCTTACAAGGACAGATGCCAGGTGTGTATGCCCTGCAAATGTCAGGCAAGGCTGGCGGCGATGCGGCTGTAATAAATATTCGTGGCGTAGGAACATTGAATAACAGTGATCCCCTCGTGCTGGTGGATGGATTCCCCGCAAGCATCAATGATGTGAATCCGATGGATATTGAGTCTGTTTCCGTATTGAAAGATGCGGCTTCAGCTTCCATTTATGGTAACAGGGCCGCTAATGGTGTGATTTTAATTACTACGAAAAAAGGCGCCAATAGAAAGGTAAAGTTGTCCTACAACAATTATTTTGGTGTACAAAGTCCCACTTCATTACCTAAAACACTCAATTCAGTACAATGGGCTACCCTGTACAATGAAGCCGCTGTGAATTCCGGCCAACAGCCAAAATACACAGCCGAACAAATTCAAAAATTTGCCAGTGGTACTGATCCGCTGTATCCAAATGCAGACTGGTTTGGTGCATTTTACCGGAATGCTAGCATTCAAAACCACCACCTGAATATCAATGGCGGAAGCGAAAACCTGAATTATGCCTTCATGTTTGGCTACTTGGACCAGGAGGGTATTTTAGAAGGAAACAATTATGAACGTTTTACGTTCCGTTCCAACTTTGATGCCTTCTTCATGAAAAATAAACGGTTGAAATTATCTGCTAAATTGTTCGGTAGCAAAGGAGACCAGAATCAGCCAGCAGATGAGTGGGGTGCAAAATGGTATGCTACTAACGGACCAATACACCCGATTAGAAATGCGAAAGGCGAATGGGCTGCTGTAATTGGCGAAAGAAATGTGTTGGCTGAAATTAAGGAGGGGAGTATAAGAAACGAACTGCGCAACCAGTTTAATGGAATTTTTGGTGCTGAATACAAAATTATAAATGGGCTGAGCGCCGAATTATCTTATGGCTATAACTGGATCCAGTATTTAACCAAAACATATAATGCCAACCTTACACTCGATAAGCTGGATGGTAGTTACAAAACACAAACGGCTAATTTGAGGGAAGAAAATGCACAGGATCTCAATACTTTATTAACCGCTCTGTTGCGTTACAACAAAAAGATCGGCAACCATAATATTTCAGCACTTGCCGGCTATTCTCAAGAGGAGTTTCGCTTCAACAAGTCAGAAGCATACAGAAGTGGCTTTGTAAACAATTCACAACAATATCTGGGTTTAGGTAATGCTTCCACGCAAACCAATAACGGCGGCGCTTGGGATTTGGGCCTTGAATCCTATTTTGGCCGCTTAGGATATACTTTTAATGACCGTTATCTTTTTGAAGCCAATATTCGCCGCGACGGATCTTCCCGTTTCGCTGAAAATTTAAGGTGGGGAACGTTCCCTTCATTCTCAGCCGGATGGCGCATTTCTGAGGAATTCTTTATGCAAAATGTTTCCTGGTTGAATGATTTAAAAATCAGGGGGTCCTGGGGAAAACTGGGCAACCAGAATATTGGCACCCGGTATGCAGCCAGTGAAGTGCTTACTTCTGGAAGGAATTATATTCTGGGTGGGAATTTAGTGCCTGGTGTTGCTATTACGTCCTTAGCCAATAAAGAAACCACTTGGGAAACAACCACACAAACCAATGCTGGTGTTGATGTAACCCTGCTGAAAAATATAAGTTTTACTGCTGATTACTTTTGGAAGAATACCGATGATATTTTGATGCAGATTCCCATACCTATTACAATGGGTGCTTTTTCACCTCCTTTTCAGAATGTAGGAAAGGTAAAAAATGAAGGATTTGAGTTTTCTGTAAATTACCGCAAAACCTTTACTAACGATCTAAAGTTCAGTGCTACGGCAAATGTTTCCCATATTACCAATCAGATCACAGATCTATATGGAAGAAGTCCAATTATCACTGGCGTTAAAGCTTTGGTAGAAGGATATGCTGTGAACGCATTGTATGGATATGAAGTAGATGGTTTGTACCAGATATCAGACTTTACCTGGCAAAACGGCAATGATCCTAACATTCCGCATGCAGACAGACAGTATGTATTAAAAGATAAAATCGTAACTGTAGCAAACTTTTCAGCTAAACCTGGTGATCTTAAGTTCAAAGATTTGAATGGGGATGGAAGGGTAACCATGGATAAAGACCGTAAAGTCATTGGAAAGCAGTTCCCTGATTACTCCTATTCTACTCAATTCAACCTGGATTGGAAGGGCTTTGATCTGGGTATGTTTCTTCAGGGTGTACAGGGTATTGAAGGTTATGGATATTTTGAAATTTATAAACCTTTTTCCGGTTTCGCTGGTACCGGTGCCTGGTGGCAAAACCGCTGGACTCCCGAAAACCCCAATACGTCTTATTACCGGCTGACGCTTGATGATACCAGACGGGATATACACTCAACCTTCTATACGGAAGACGCTTCTTACTTCCGCCTGAAAAACATTGAATTGGGTTATACCCTTCCTTCCTCTGTTTTGCAAAAAGTCAACATCAGCAAGGTGCGTGTATATGGTAATGTGCAGAATGTATTTACCATTTCCAATTTCAAAGGATTTGATCCGGAGCAGCCTACATGGGAAACCAGGGCACAGGCATATCCTCAAACCCGTATCGTCACTTTTGGTGTAAATGTTAACTTCTAAACTTTTGTATTGTCATGAAATTTCTAAATATATTTTCAGCAGCTTTCCTGCTGCTTTTAGCAACTGGTTGTAAAAAAGATATTCTCGATAAATCACCGCTTGACCAGTTTTCTTCAGAAACGTTTTTTAAAGGAGCTACTGAAGCAAACATGGCATTGATGGGTATTTATAATTCTTATGAAGACAATTGGTATCAGTACGATTTTATGTCTGATAACAACTTCATGCACCATGCCTGGCAAGGTTCTTTGGAATTCAGTAAGTGGCAACAAAATTCAAGTAGCGGCCGGGCCTCGAACAAGTGGACTATAGCTTATCGTACAATCGGCCGGGTGAATTCTTTTCTGCAGAATATTGATGCCGTTACTATAGATGAAAGTGTAAAGAACAGGATGAAAGCAGAAGCAAGGTTTTTCCGTGGACTTTTATATGCCGATTTAATTCATTTCTATGGTGATGTTCCCCTTATTTTGAAAACATTGTCTTTAAGTGAAGCGGAAGTCTCCAGAACTGCCAAAGACCAGGTTTTGAAAGCTGCTTTAGAAGACCTGGATTTCGCTGCGGCTAATCTTCCAAATTCATATTCTGGTTCAGATGTAGGAAGGGTTACCAAGGGTGCAGCGCTGGCATTTAAAACAAGGGCCTTGCTTTATAACAAAAAATGGCAGGAAGCAGCAGATGCAGCCAAACAGGTAATAGATCTAGGTGTGTATGAACTGTATCCTAACTATGAAGGTTTATTCAGGGAAGAAAATGAAAACAATAAGGAAGTAATTTTTGATATTCAATATGCCAGGGACCTTCGCCCACAGCCTTGGCCCAGCACAGCCCTTTCCTTCTCAGAATGGCCCACGCCTGGTGTTTCTGTAGATATCATTGATGCTTATTACACTACCAGTGGTGTTCCCATTACAGCTTCCGGTTCTGGCTATGATCCTCAGAATCCTTTTGTTAACAGAGATCTGAGATTGACAGCTACCTTCGTGTTGCCCGGTTCGCAATATGGCTCCATCAAATATATACCTGCGCTGGATCAACAACCAACCGGAGCACGCCCGCGTAAGTATGCCGATATTGAAAATTCTAATAAAAACAACTGTGGCATCAATTGGATTTTAATGCGTTATGCAGACATTTTACTCATGAGGGCAGAAGCTTTGATAGAAACCGGTAGCACAGCTCAGGAAGTTTATGATTTGATCAACCAAGTGCGGCAGCGTGTAAGTATGCCTAAAATAGAAAATGTTGAGGGTACAGGTTTAGCTCAGGGTCAGCTAAGGGATATTTTAAGGCATGAAAGAAGGGTGGAGTTTGCCATGGAAGGCACCCGTTATTCAGACATGCGTCGATGGGAAGATGTGAGTACAGTGCATGATGTGTACGGTTATAACATCAACAAATTAAGCGACCCTTCTGATCCAAGCAAATGGGTATTTGAACGGGTTAAGTTGGATACAAGGAGTTTTGACGCAAATAAGGGCTGGTTGTGGCCAATACCTTTAGCAGAAATGCAGAATAATAAAAAAATGACCCAGAATACAGGCTATTGATCAGTAGCGATTTAAAAACAGAGGGCGTTGGTAGTTTACTTAAGCATGTAATAGAAGTACCAACACCCTCTGTTTTTATTTAATAACAATTGAAAAGACTTAGCTCTTTAGGAAAACGTATTATAACTAATATTTACTTTTTTAATTGATGAACAGGAAGCCTTATCTTACAATACTCGTCGTGTTCTTAATAGTTTTTACCAGACCTGTGGTGCTGCTGGCTCAAAAGGCTGCTAATTTGAAAACAGCCTATTTATTTACTTATTTCACCGGTAATGGAAAGGATCAGGAAGCTATTCATTTTGCATTGAGTAATGATGGATTAAAAGTGTAATTCTTGACAGCAACCAAGAGGTGCTCTATTTTTTCCTGAATACTTTGTTTCTCGGTAGGTGTCTTCGTTAATGAAATAGCTTTATGGAAACAGGCTGCAGCTTTCTTGTTATCAATATCAGAGTATAGCTCACCAAGCAGGGTAAAATAAAAATGGTTATTGGTCAATTGCAGTTTTTCAGCCTCCACCAATGCCACGTGTTTCCCTCTGGCCTTGTATAATGCATAGGTGCGGTTCAGTGCTACTATTGGTGAATAATTAATTTGCAGCAGCAAATTATAATGCTGTAAAATGTTTTCCCATTTTTCTTCCGTTTCTTCTTTTTGGCAATGCCAAAATGCAATGCCCGCCTCTAAATGATATGAACTGATGGTACGCCCTTGTGCAGAAATGTCCAGGAAATATCTGCCTTTTCTGATCAATTCCTGATCCCACAATGCCTCATCTTGCTGCTCATATAAAATGGCATTATTACCTTCATTTTGTCTGGCACCAAACCGGGAGGCATGAAAACACATCAGGGCTATTAGGGCATTGGTCTTGGGCTGATTGGTTTTGCCAAATTCTGTAAGTAATAATCCTAAATGTAAAGCTTCAAAGCAAAGATCTTTACGCAATATTTGATTTTGTGTCGTTGAATAATAACCTTCATTGAACAAGAGATAGATGATATGCAAAACATTATCAAGCCGGTTATCAATTTCTTTTGCAGATGGGATCTCCAGTTTTACCCCTTCTACTCTCAACTTTTCCTTTGCCCGGTGCAACCTTTTATTAATGGATTCTTTATTCGTTAGAAATGCTTCTGCAATTTCTTCAATACCAAAACCGCATAGAATACGTAAGGCCAATGCTATTTGCGCCTCGCTGGCAATGGCAGGATCACAAATTGCAAACATCATTTGCAATTGACTATCCTTGATGTTCCCACTTGAGAAATCAATTGTTTCAGGATCATGGGTTTCTTCTAGATTCGCTTTTAGCTTGGGAATTACTTTGTCATCATAGATTTTATTCCTACGTAAATGATGTAATGTTTTTTGCTTCGCCACAAGATAAAGCCATGCAATGGGGTTCGCTGGAACTCCTTTCTGCTTCCAGGTTTCTGTTGCAGATAAAAAAGTTTCACTTACAATGTCTTCCGCCATTTCAATATGCTGCAAACCAAATACTTTACTGATCACAGCTACCATCTTTGAAAACTCCTGGCGGAATAAATGAGGTATAAGTTCTGCTTCCTGCTTCATTGAATAGTAAAGCTAAAACCCGTAATGATGATCACGGGTTTTAGCTGGTAAATTGATATTATGAATATACGGGTCTGATTTCAACACTGCCTTTTTCATCAAGGGCAGGACAACCATGGGCTAAGGTTGTAGCTTCTTCTAGGCTCTCAGCCTTTACAGTAATGAAACTGCCTAATTTTTCTTTGATCTCAACAAATGGACCGTCTGTAATGACGCCACCCGCTTTGAGTACTTTACCTTCCATAGAAAGCCTAAGACCATTGCCTGATAACCTGCCCTGAGCTGCGATTCCTCCAACCCAATCCTGCCATTTTTTAGCTAGATTTTTCATCTTTTCAGGATCTGCATCTCTATAATCATAATCGGGCTGTCTGAATAATAAAACAAATTCTTTCATTTTCGTTGGTTTTTATTGATTATTGATACTGATCTACTTGTACCGCAAGTTGTCCGGCTTTGTAAGATCCTGCCGTAGTTCGGAATGCAATATTAATGCGGTTGTATGTATTAATGGTCGTAATCGCCAGCGTTAAATCAATTAACTCTTCTTCGGAAAATTGATTGCGTGCTTCCTCATACACATGATCGGGAACACCATGTTCAGAAATTTTTGTGAGTGCTTCTGCATAGGCTAGTGCAGCACATTCACGTTCAGTATAAAATGGGGCTTCTCTCCAGGCATTTAGTAAATATAGTCGTTGCTCCGTTTCTCCTTTTGCTCTTAGATCTTTAGAGTGCATATCCAGGCAATAAGCACAACCATTGATTTGCGAAACTCTAAAATAGATCAATTCTAAAAGAGATTGTTCCACGGGCGATTTTGCCAGGTAAATACCTAATCCAAATAGAGCTTGCATTGCTTTCTGTCCTTTTGCAAAGGCGTTCATTCTTTGTTTCATTGTAGAAATTGTTTTGTTATACTCCAATAATGCATGAACAAGAAGAAATTGGACAAGCAGGAAAACTTTTTTTCTAAAAAATGAAAAATATTTTTTTCAATATAGAAAACTTGTACATTTACATTCAACATTGTTGAATAAGAATAAACAATAGTTCAGCATAATAAACCAAGTTTCATGATTGATGAACTGATTTTAGAAGATAAGATCAATAAACTCAATATTGGCGACCGTATTAAAATATTACGAATTAACCAGAAGAGAACCTTGCAGGAGATAGCTGACGCAAGTGAGCTATCAAAAAGCATGATCTCAAAAATTGAGAACAATAAGACTGTACCCTCAGTGGCTGCACTGATTAAAATTTCAAAGGCCTTAGGCACTAATATTTCCAGCTTATTGGAACAAGAAGGTTGGTTGAATGCTATTATGACGACAAGGCAAAAGGCTGAAGAAAGTTTAACTATTACCGATAAGGGTTACGCTATCTATCCCTATGCTTCGGAATATCATGAAAAGAAAATGCAGCCCTTCCTGTTTGTTGCTAAAAAAGGCGAGGTCATGCATCATGAGTTATCGCACGAAGGGGAAGAATTTATCTATATCATCAGCGGCGAAATGAAGATGCAGGTTGGTGAAGTAGAATACTTACTAAAAAAAGGTGATAGCCTTTATTTTAACTCATTGCAAAAGCATGGTATTATGCCGGTTTCAGACGAGGTAGTTTACCTGGATATATTCGTTTAATCAGGTTTTTAATTATGGAAATTTTTTAAGCCATTGAATTGGAGTGGGAGTGGTTTGTCTAAAAAATCTATTTCAATCAAAGTCATCTTTTACTTTTAATCATTGCTTATGATTTAATCAAACACTGACAATTTTCCGATAATCGATTTTAGGAGACTTAAAAAAATTAGAATGTATAGTTCTAGCAGGAATCCTATTGCCAAAAATTAAACAACTGTCGTATGATTTTTAATTTATCAAATCTTATCTCTTCATAAACTCTTTTTATTAAAAAACCAAACTGAAACTACCAACTATTAACCACTAAATTTTGTTTGCCATGAAGCCTTTATTATTTAATGGAATAGATATTCCATTATCCCGCAGTGTTGCCCCGCGCTGCAAAATTCGATTTGCCTTGCTATGTTTTGTTCTCCTGTTTTTATCTCCATCTGTTTTTGCTCAGCAGATTACAGTTTCGGGTAAAGTAAGCAGGGGTGATACAGCTATTTCAGGAGCCACAGTTGCTGTTAAAAATACAAGCATTGCCACGGTCACAAATGAGCAGGGCATGTATTCTATATCTGCTCTTCCTAATGCAGTTTTAGTAATTTCTTCTATAGGTTTTGAAACGCAGGAAATTGCTATTGCTAACCGCACATCAATAAATTTCGATTTAAAAGCCTTTAACCAACAATTAGAAGATGTAGTAGTAGTGGGGTATGGAACTCAACGTCGCGGAAATATAACCGGCGCCGTAGCAAATATCAAATCAAAAGATTTAATGCGTACACCATCCTCTACTACGTCAAGTGCATTGGTAGGAAGAGTAGCCGGTATTACGGCACGGCAGGCAACAGGCCGCCCGGGACAAGGCACCTCTATACAAATAAGAAACCTTGGTACACCCTTATATGTTATTGATGGTGTGCCTCAAAGCGAAGGTCAATTCAACAACATTTCAACAGAGGATATTGAAAGTATTTCCATATTAAAAGATGGAGCGGCTGCATTGTATGGCTTTCGTGCATCAAATGGTGTGGTATTGGTAACTACCAAGAAGGGTCGTGGCGGAGACAAAGGCAAGTTGAGTGTGAATACATATTATCAGCTTCAGAATTATACACGCTATCTCTCGGCTTCTGATGCCTTCACTCATATGAGGGCTTCGGCTGAAGCACAACAAAACACTAATACATTCGGAAATGGCGGTGGCATTAATGGTGGCCCGGTAACTATTAATCCTGCAGAATTAGAAAAATGGCGGCAGGGCACGGATTCGGGTTATCTAAGCACAAATTATCGCGATTATATCTTGCAAAAAAATGCCCCGCAGAGATATATTAATGTAAATGCAAGTGGTGGAAATGACCGCATGAATTATTATCTCTCGTTGGGTGGTTTGACGCAAGAGGGTTTAGTGGAAGAATTTGACTTTAAGCGTTATAATTTTCAAACAAATGTAGAAGGCACTATAATTAAAGGGGTAAAATTTGGAACACAGCTCAATGGCCGTATTGAGGGACGTTATAACCCTGCTTCTATTAACAATGCAAATGCTTATGATAATCCTTTTTTAGCCATATTGACTACGTGGCCTATGGAAAGGATATATGCCAACGACAATCCGAATTATATTAACGCCGATGTGCATCGCAGGGACCGGAACCCGGCGAACTTTAAGCGCAGTGTGGTAGGTACACAAGACGATGTCTGGAATAATTTCGGAAGCATTTTCTATACTACATTCGAACTTCCTTTTGGTTTTTCTGCAAAGCTTACATACTCTTACAATTATAAGCAAAATAAGAATGAGATCTTCCGTAAGAATTTTGATAATTATACTTATGATAGGGCCACCGGTGAGTATAGAGTAGTAGCAACCCAGACTCTTTTGCGAAGATTTAAAAGCAGGCAGGAGATAAAGGAAAATTTTGCCGCCGCCCAGCTTAGTTATAATAAGCAGTTTGCCGGGCATACTGTTTCTGCAACAGGCGTGTATGAATATGCAACTTCCACTGATGAATTTGTTTCAATTACCAGTTTGCCGGGCACCAATTATCTTCCAATTATACGTACACAGGATGTAACAGAAATAGGTAATACTTATAATGAAACTAAAAGAGGCTCTGTTATAGGAAGGTTCAATTACGATTATCGCCGCCGTTATTTATTAGAACTCCTAGGCCGGTATGATGGTAATTACATTTATCCTCCAGGCAAAAGATGGGGATTATTTCCTGGTATCACCGGTGGTTGGGTTCTGTCGGAAGAAGATTTTTATGGTGATAAGCTAAAGGGGATAATGAACTATGTAAAACTAAGAGCTTCATGGGGTAGAACAGGCCTTCAGACAGGTGTAGGTAATTTTGATTATCTCCTCGGCGGTAATTTCCCTTCAGGCACCTATATTCTTGATCAGGCTGGAACGCCGGTTTTAAATGGTGTAGGAATTCGCGGCTTACCTGTTACTAATATTACCTGGGCAGAAAGTGTAATTAAAAACATCGGTATGCAGCTTGGATTTTTTAATAATAAGCTCACTGCCGAATTTGATGCATTTTACAGAGATATAACAGGAATACCCGCACCAAAAACAGATGTTATCGTGCCGGTTGAAGTAGGTTATATTTTGCCAAATGAAAATCTTGATTCTGAGCGCACACAAGGTATAGAAGGTATAATAACCTATGCGAACAAATTTGGCCAGGTTGGTTATTCGATAAGTGGAAACGCAACACTTGCACGTAGAAAAATCATGGAGCGTTATAAGCCAAGATTTGGTAATTCGTGGGACCAGTACCGCAATCAAACCGATCATCGCTGGGCCAACATTAACTGGGGCTACCAGGTTATAGGGCAGTTTCAGTCTGTAGAAGAAATAAAGAACTACCCTATCAATAATGATGGTGCGAACAATACTACGTTATTACCTGGCGATTTAAAATTTAAAGATGTAAACGGCGATGGTGTTATTACCAGCCTGGATGAACGCCCCATTGGATATGGCGGCAATGACGGAGGCACTTTTGGCGGTGACAATCCTTATATGAGTTTTGGTCTTTCCACCGGAGCTAACTGGAAAGGATTTAGTTTAAATATGGATTGGGTTGGAGCCACCTTGCAATCTTATTACCGGATATTCGAATCGGTGGTGCCCTTCCAGGCAACGCATAATGGACCTGAATATCTTTTCAACGACCGTTGGCACCGTGCCGATCTCTATGATAACAACAGTGCATGGATACCAGGTAAATATCCGGCTATTCGTAGAATCAACAATCACATTAATTATACCCGCAGAAGTGATTTTTGGATAAAAAACATAAGCTATCTCCGGTTAAGAAACCTGGAATTAGTGTACAACCTTCCCAAACATATAGTGAGCAAAGCTCACCTCTCGGGTGTTAGAGTGTATGTATCGGGAACCAATATTCTAACGTTTGACAACATGAAAGATATTGAGCTGGATCCTGAGATCAGCCAAAGCAATGGATTAGTTTACCCTAATCTTAAGCTGTACACCTTTGGTATTAATCTAACTCTTTAATGATTGCACATGAAAAATATATTCAAACTCTTTATACTAATAACGGCATCAATCAGTTCTTTTTCCTGTAGAAAGAATTTATTAGATACGCAACCCACTACTATTCTTTCCGACGCTCAGATATGGAATGATCCCAAAATGGTGACGAATGCTTTAGCCAATATGTATAATCGGCTTCCAAGATATTCATCAATAATATCCGGCACAGAGAACTATGTCATTTTTGACGATGCCATGTGGTCGGGCCTGACCAACCAGGATCTGGAAATACGTAATAACCTGCCCAACTATGCTTATGATCGCTGGCGCTATTGGGACTATGTACTTATCCGTGATATTCACGTTGCATTGGATCAGATTGCTGCATCCAATGCTCCTGCAATGACAACTCCAATTAAAAACCAGTTTCTTGCCGAGTTTCGTTTTTTAAGAGCACTGGTGTATTTCGAACTGGTGAAAAGAATGGGTGGTGTGCCTCTCGTTACGAGCCAGTTAATTTATGATTTTAAAGGCGATGTTAGTTCTTTACGAAAAGCACGTAATAAAGAGGAAGAGATCTATGATTTTATCGCAAGTGAGGCTGATGCCATTAAGGATGTAATTGGAAATGCAGGCAATGTGAGAAGGGCGAACAAGTATGCAGTGCTGGCTTTGAAAAGCAGGGCCATGCTTTATGCCGGCTCACTGGCTAAATACAATAATGCCCCTGGATTTACTTCACTTACATTACCAGGCGGAGTGGTTGGCATACCTGCCTCCAGGGCCACCGAGTACTATCAAAAATCATTGGCTGCCTCTAATGAAATTATTAATAGTGGAGTTTTTGAGCTTTATAAAGCAAATGCAAATTTGGGCGAGAACTTCTGGGAAGCCCTCACAAAAAAGACGAACAACAGAGAGGTTATACTGGTGAATGATTACAACAAGACCCAGGGCAGAAGACACAACTTCCCATTGGCTAATATAGCTCCTTCATTGCGTGAAGAAGCCACTACCTCACAATCCGAGATCGCTCCCTCTTTAAATCTGGTTGAAAGCTTTGATTATCTGAATGGCAATCCGGGAACATTACCTGGTGTTGGTGATGGTACTGCAGCAGGCCAGGCGGCCTGGATATTTTATGATAAGCCAGAAGATATTTTTGCTAACAAAGATGCCCGTTTGTACGGCACCGTTATGTACCCTGGCTCTTCGTTTGCCAATAAGTCTTTACAAATACTTGCTGGCACATATACGTGGAATGCAACCACTAATAGGTACGACAGGCAGGAAAATACACCAGGCACTGGAGCCACGAGCATCGATGGGCCGTCCCGCAATCAGCAAAATGTAACAAATACAGGGTTCTATATGCGAAAATATATGGACGCTGCACCTGGCTCATCAACCCAAACTACCGGCAGCGATGTTTGGTGGGTAATGTTCCGCTTAGGGGAAATATACCTCAATGCGGCTGAAGCTGCTTTTGAATTGGGATTACCTGAAGCGTTAACCCATATCAATAAACTCAGGGAAAGGGCTGGCTTTCCTGCTAACAGCATTACTACACTTACAATAGGCCGTATACAAAATGAAAGAAGAGTAGAGCTGGCTTTTGAGGATCACCGCCTTTGGGATGTTATCCGTTGGCGCATAGCAGATAAAATATGGAATGGTTCTTTGACTCCGGCAACAGCTAATGTTTACGCTCTTTATCCTTATCGTATTGTTCGTGCCGGGCATCCTAATAATGGCAAATATGTATTTGACAAGTTTGTTGCGCCACGTTTTTTAACGCCAAGGTTCTTCAGACAAGGTAATTACTATGCGTCGATTGCAGACAATGTTATCAATGGTAGCGGTAATCTAATTATTCGTAATCCCTTCCACTAAAAAATAATATACAATGAAACGTAAGTTATATATCTCTTGCTTTCTCTTTATTTTGTTTTTATCCGCTTGTGAGAAAGACAATTTAAAAGAGCCAGAATCAATTCTTTCCGGAAGACTAACATTCCAGGGGCAACCTATTGGGGTGCGGACCGGAGGTGTGAGTTTTCGAATGTTTCAGACAGGGTACGCCTTCCTGACAGATATTGGATTGAATATCGATCAGGATGGTAGTTTTAAAGCAACTCTTTTTGATGGTAATTATAAAATCGTTCGAACAGCCGACGCTGGTCCCTGGGCAAACAATCCGGATACTATCAATGTATCGCTAAATGGATCTGCTTCAGTAGACATTCCTGTAGAACCCTATTTTGTGATCAAAAACGCCAGCTTCACCAGGAGCGGAACGGACGTGACGGCAACATTTACCGTAGAAAAAAATGGCACGCATACAAGAACTTTAGAATTGGCCAGGCTGTTTTTGGGTCGCTATTATTTGCTGGATGCCGGTACTAATGCCAGTGCAGCAAATAAGAATGCCACCGGATTGGTACTTGGTCAACCAGTAACAGTTACATTAGCTATTCCTGCTGCTATTGCGAATGATGATTTCATTTTTGCCCGTGTAGGTGTAAAAACAACAGGCATCGGGGAATATCTGTATACACCTTCAACAAAAATTCAATTAAAATAATTCCAGGCTCGTTTAAAACAGGAGATAGCATGAGGCTTAAATATTTTTTTATAATTGGTTTCTTACTTGCGAAGTGCCTGGCACATTCGCAACAATTGATGGTTGCTGACAAGCCGTCTCAACTTACTATTAGAAAAGTTGGAGAAAAAAGTCTTCGCATTACACTGAAACCAACTGGTTATTCAAAAGATTTTCCTTCATCGCCTGCAGTAGTAGAAAGAAAATATGGTACTCCAATAATATCTCTTAATAATAGTAAATCAACCGTTGCAAATTCCGGCAATTTTAAGATTAGTATAAAGCAGAACCCCTTAAGCATTAGGATCACTGATAGACAGGACCGGCTAATTCAAAACTTTGTTTTTACAGATGAAGGAAGCTTGCATTTCCAAACAAATAATGAATTGGTTCTTGGTCTTGGCGAAGGTGGATCGAAACCATTGCCTGGTGTTAATTGGCGAAGCTTAGCTGTAGAGTATGATCGTCGCGGAAGATATGACAGCATGCAACCCAGATGGCAAAGGGATGCTTATGGCTCACGAAACCCTGTACCAATGCTCATTGGTACAGGCGGCTGGGCTATTTTTGTTGCGTCACCATGGATGCATGTTGATCTTACAAACCAGGGCAGAGGTGTTTTTATACCATGGAAGCCTGAGGAAAAAGATTTAGTTCCGCAAACCGAAAGAAACCAGGGGATTGTTGCAGGCAAAGGACTTCCTCCTGTCAGTGAAATTATTCCAGGCCTGTATGATTTTTTTGTTTTTGATGCCACTGATCCGGCAGAACTGATGAAGGAATTTTCAACGATTACCGGTGTTGCCAGTATGCCTCCTAAATGGGCATTAGGATATATGCAATCACATCGAACGCTTGAAGATGACAAGCAAATGGTTGGTGTGGTAGATACATTCAGAAGTAAAAAAATTCCAATTGATGCCGTCATTTATTTGGGTACGGGTTTTACTCCAAGAGGGTGGAATAAAAAACAACCTTCTTTTGAATTTAATCCTGAAGTTTTTAAAACAGATCCTGCGACGGTTATTGCAAACATGCATTCGAAAAATGTAAAGTTTGTTGTGCACATGGTTCCCTGGGATCGGGATAAATTACCTTCTCTGCATGGCAATATTCCCGCAAAGGCCAATGAAAAAGTTGATGCATCGCACATTCAACATTATTGGAATGAGCATATGCCCTTGATAAAAGCAGGAGTAGATGCTTTCTGGCCTGACGAAGGCGATTGGTTGAATCTGTATGAGCGAATAAAAAGGCACCAGCTCTATTACCAGGGACATCTTTCTGCGAACCCAAATATTCGCCCATGGAGTTTGCAACGCAATGGCTACCCCGGTATAGCCCAATGGGGCGGATGGGTATGGTCGGGTGATACAGAATCTTCCTGGAAGGCATTGGAAGCACAAATAGCAGTAGGCCTTAATTATTCATTAAGCATTGGTCCGTATTGGGGTTCTGATATTGGTGGTTTTTTCCCTAATGAAGAACTAACAGGCGAACTCTATACAAGATGGTTTCAGTTTGGAGCCTTCTGCGCTTCTTTTCGTTCACATGGTCAAACCTGGAGAACAAGATTGCCCTGGGGATGGAGTGGAAACGATATGGGTCCCAAAGAATCACGTTCTAATCCACTACAATCTGAAATGAATAATAAAGAGATTGAACCAGTAGTAAAAAAATATGATGAGTTGCGTTATCAACTGATGCCTTACACTTATACGCTGGCATGGCAAGCAACAACTTCAGGTCTTCCGCTTATGCGGTCTATGTGGTTGCATTATCCAAAAGATACAATGGCAACAAAAATCAGCGATCAATACCTGTGGGGTCGTGATTTATTGATTGCACCGGTATATGAAAAAGGAGCAACTAAAAGGCAAATTTATTTACCACAGGGAGCTTGGTATGATTGGTGGACCAATGAAAAACATTCAGGTGCGCAAACTATTTCCCGGCAGGTAGACCTTTCAATCATGCCTATCTATGTAAAAGCAGGTGCAATCATACCTGTTGATCCTGTAAGGCAATACACTGCTGAAAAAACGAACGAGCCAACAACCTTAAAAATTTATACTGCTGCGGACGGAGCTTATTCACTGTATGAAGACGATGGAATAAGCATGGAATATTTAAAAGGTAACTACACGCTGACCGATATAAAATGGGATGATAAAAAAAGAATGCTAACTATTCAATCAAACAAATCAAACAATAATAAACAAATGACCAATCGTGTTTTTAAGGTCGAATTGATCCCGCAGGGAATAGTGAAAGAAATTAATTATTCAGGTAAAAAAATGGATGTTTTATTTTAACAGGAACAGATATGATGAAGAAGAATTCTTTTTACGCAAAGCAGATAAATATTTTGATTGCTTTTGTATTGATTACAAGTTGTGCATTGGCACAATCAGCAAACAACCGTCCGGCTATTACTGTTGATCTCACTAAATCAATAGGCTCTATGTATCCTGCGTGGGTTTGGTTTGGTTATGACGAACCGAACTACACTTACATGAAAGACGGGAAAAAACTGTTGACAGAAATTGCCCAGCTTAGTCCTGTACCTGTTTATGTTCGTGTACATGGCTTGTTAGTAACAGGAGATGGAGAGGCCGCATTAAAATGGGGATCAACTAATGCCTACACAGAAGATGCAAACGGCAAGCCCATTTACAACTGGAAAATCATTGACAGTATTTTCGACACCTACATACAACGTGGTATGAAACCCCTTGCTCAAATAGGTTTTATGCCCCAGGCCTTATCCACCAATCCTGAGCCTTACCGTCATTATTGGAAGCCAGGTGATCCGTATGGAGATATAGTTAAAGGTTGGGCCTATCCACCAAAAGATTATAATAAATGGGCTGAACTGGTGTATCAGTGGGTAAAACATTCGGTAGATCGTTATGGGAAAAAAGAAGTAGAAAGCTGGTATTGGGAATTATGGAATGAACCCAATGGATTTTATTGGAAGGCAAGCATGGAAGAATTTTTCAAGCTTTATGATTATACAGCAGATGCTGTGAAACGAGCTTTGCCTACAGCAAAAATTGGTGGTAATAATATAGCCGGCACAGAAGGGGCAGATGCACAGAAATGGCTCAATAGTTTTATAAAGCATTGTTTGACTGAAAAAAATTATGTTACTGGTAAAATTGGTGCTCCATTGGATGCAGTTCTTTTTCATGCAAAGGGTGCACCTCGTGTTGTTGATGGCCATGTGCGCATGAATATGGGCCGGCAGTTAAGAGATATAGAAACAGGATTTAAAATTGTTGCTTCTTATCCGCAACTAAAAAATATACCTATAATTATTGGCGAGTCTGACCCCGAAGGATGTGCTGCTTGTGGCATGGCTACAAATCCTGAAAATGCGTATCGCAATGGTACTATGTATTCCAGTTACACAGCTGCTTCTTTCGCAAGAAAATATCAATTGGCAGATCAATACAAAGTAAATTTTAAAGGTGCAGTTTCATGGTCTTTTGAATTTGAAAACCAGCCTTGGTTTTATGGATTCAGAGATTTAGCTACAAACGGTGTTGATAAACCGGTTCTAAATGTTTTTCGCATGTTCGGGATGATGAAAGGCAACAGGGTAAGTTTATCTTCTAACAGGGCTTATGATGTTAGGACTGTAGTGGATTCTTCTATCAGAAAATCATTTACTGATATTAATGGATTTGCCTGTAAAAATGCCAATGAAGCAACGGTGATGATTTGGAATTATCATGATGATGACGTGAAAGGAGTTTCAGAACAAGTGTTACTCCACTTAAAAGGCATTCCTGCGAAAAAAGTTTTGTTGCAATATTATCTGATTGACGATAGAAATAGCAACTCGTATGAGGAATGGAAAAAGATGGGTTCACCACAAAATCCTTCTGCAGAGCAAATAAAACAATTAGAAAAAGCCGGGCAATTGCAAATGGCTTCATCACCACAATGGCTAAACATTGCTAATGAAGCATATAAAACTGAAATAGAATTAAAACGCCAGGCCGTTGCTCTCCTAAAACTCAGTTGGTAGTATTAATAGTTATAAAAATTATCTTCGATAACCTTTAAACAGTAACGATGTTTCACAGAATGAAATCGCTTCTAGCTGTAATTTTTATCTTCTGCATATTTTGTGCAAAGTCACAGCAAACTCCAAAACCAGCAGTGATACAGGTTGACCTTTCCAAAAAAACAAATGAGCCTTTAAAGCCTATCTGGGCTTGGTTTGGTTATGACGAACCAAACTACACCTATATGAAGGATGGGAAAAAACTGCTGACAGAAATTGCGCAGCTTAGCCCTGTGCCTGTTTTTGTAAGAGCACACAATCTGCTTACGACAGGCGATGGAACGGCAATGCTAAAATTTGGATCTACTAATGCTTACACAGAAGATGCAAATGGGAAACCTATTTATTATTGGAAAATTGTAGACAGCATTTTTGATACCTACATTCAACGTGGTATGAAGCCTATGGCACAGTTTGGTTTTATGCCGGAAGCATTATCCATCAATCCACAGTCTGACAGTACATATACTGATCCTACAAGAGTTAAGCAAAAACACTATACTGGTTGGAACTATCCTCCAAAAGATTATAACAAATGGGCTGATCTTATTTACAATTGGGTAAAACATAGTGTCGAACGCTACGGAAAAAAAGAAGTAGAGAGCTGGTATTGGGAGTTATGGAACGAACCAGATATTTCCTATTGGAGAGGAACGATGGAGGAATATTTCAAGTTATATGATTATACAGCCGATGCTGCTAAAAGGGCTTTACCCACCATACGAATGGGAGGACCTGAAACCACCAATCCCGGAAGTGAAAGAGCAGGAAATTTTTTGAAGGCATTTTTAGAACACGTGGTGAATGGTAAAAACTATGCTACAGGGAAAAAAGGTTCACCCATCGACTTTATCACTTTTCACGCCAAGGGACAGCCGAGAGTAATTGACAGTACAGTTTGGATGAATGTGGGTGTTCAATTGAGACATATTGATAAAGGATTTCAGATTGTTTCGTCATTTCCTACCTTGAAAAATTTACCCATCATCATTGGCGAATCTGATCCTGAGGGGTGCGCTGCTTGTCCTGCGGATATTTATCCTAATAACGGATATAGAAATGGCACGCTTTATTCCAGCTATACGGCTGCTTCTTTTGCACGCAAATATGATCTGGCAAAAAACAGGGGAGCCAATTTATTAGGTGCGGTAACATGGGCATTTGAATTTGAAAACCAACCTTGGTTTCGCGGGTTTAGAGATTTGGCTACAAATGGTGTTGACAAACCTGTGCTGAATGTCTTTCGCATGTTTGGTCTGATGGAAGGAAACAGGGTGCCTGTTATTTCTAATTCATCTCATAATTATGTTACCGTTCGGGATTCCAGTGTTCGTGGAAGTGAAGCCGACGTAAATGGACTTGCAGCAGCAAGTAACCGTTCTGCATCAGTAATGGTTTGGAACTATCATGATAAAAATGACTTGAATGTACCAGCTACACCGGTAACAGTTTCCGTTAAAGGCGTTCCCTCACAAATGGTTCTTCTGACACATTACCGCATTGACCAGGAGCATAGTAACTCCTTTACCACATGGAAAAAAATGGGTTCGCCACAGAATCCAACTGCTGAACAAATTGCGGCTCTTGAAAAAGCCGGCCAGTTAGAGATGGTAGGTTCTCCACAATGGGTAAAAATTAAAGACGGTGCAGTAACTACTCAATTTAATTTGCCTCGCCAGGGCGTTTCATTAATCAAGATGACCTGGTAATAAAATTCAAAACATTAAATCAATACGATAACAGAAATGAAGATCCAATTAATCAAAACAAAATTGTACCAGTGGCAGGGGCCGGTAAAAACAAGCGATACCATATTTGCTACGCCTTTGAGTGCACTGCCATTTCAAAGCGATGCACAGGCACCTTTCCGTTTTTTTAGTTGGCTGGTAGTAGAAGTTCATACTGATGAAGGACATGTTGGTTATGGTAATGCGGGCTTATGTCCTGATCTGTGCAAACAAATTATTGATACAAAACTTTCGGGTTTGTTGCTGGATGAAAATCCTTTGAATACAGAATACCTTTTTGAAAAAATGTATCGTTCAACAGTGGCCTACGGTCGTAAAGGTGCGGTGCTGGCTGCTATAAGTGCTATTGACATTGCCTTGTGGGATATAAAAGGATTGGCCATGAACCAGCCTGTTTTCATGTTGTTAGGAGGACGCACCAAACCTGCCATTCCTACCTACTACAGCCGCCTGTATACCCGCGATCTGGATAGCTTGCAGGCAGAAGCTGACCATTTTAAAAAAGAGGGTTTTACCGGTATGAAAATGCGTTGTGGTTATCCAATGACTGAAGGTTGGAAAGGACTGAAGAAGAATGTAGAAATGGTAAAAGTAGTAAGAGAAACTGTTGGTGAGGAAGTAGATATTATGCTGGAAGCTTATATGGGATTCAACTATGCTTATGCAAAACAGTTGCTGAAAGAAATGGAACCTTATAACCTTCGGTGGGCAGAGGAGCTTTTGTTGCCTGATGAAATACACAACTTTGCCAAATTGAAACAAGGCACATCGATCCCGCTTTCTGGTGGTGAACATGAATACACACGCTACGGTTTTCATGACCTGTTGCAGGCCGGAGCACTCGATATTTTCCAATTTGATACCAACCGTGTTGGCGGATTTACCGAAGCACAAAAGATTTGCAATATGGCGCTTGTACACGGGGTAGAAGTGATCCCTCATGGAGGTCAAATGCACAACCTGCATGTGGTCATGAGTTCGTTTGCCTGCCCTATGGCTGAATATTTTCCCCAAACTGAAATAGAAGTAGGCAATGAAATGTTCTGGTACATTTTCGACGGTGAAGCCATTGCAGAAAATGGACAGCTTCAGTTGGATGATACAAAACCGGGTATGGGATTAACCTTAAAAAATGAGTATTTAGATCAGTTTAATATTATAGAACACGAGTCTTCTCTACGAGTGCGTGTAAACATGTAAAAGTAAACTATGCAAAAAAGAATATTGGATCTTTTTAAACTAGATGGCCATGTGGCATTGGTAGTGGGTGGTAATAGAGGCTTGGGTCTTTCTATGGCAAAGGCCCTTGCCGAGTCTGGGGCCTCTATTTCGATTGCAGCCAGAGATCAAAAAGAAAATGAAAAGGCAGTTTGCCAGCTACGCACTGAATATAAAGTTGATTGCATCAGCAATTATTGCGATGTAACTAATGAGGAAAGCGTTAAAGAAGCCGTTAATAAAACGCTTAGCCATTTTGGAAAAATTGACATATTGATCAATTCAGCAGGAATTAATATCCGGGGCGCTATTGAAAACTTATCGGTTTCTGATTTTAACCAGGTGCAGCAAGTAAATGTAACAGGCACCTGGTTGGCTTGTCGCGAAGTATTACCCGTGATGAAAAAAAATAAATATGGAAGGATCATCAACATCGGTTCCATGCTTTCTGTAACAGCCATTCCGGAGCGGACGCCCTATGCTACCAGTAAAGGGGCTATTTTGCAACTGACAAGGTCACTGGCAATGGAAGTAGCCAATGAGGGAATTACTGTAAATGCTTTACTGCCAGGTCCTTTTGCTACAGACCTTAATCTTCCTTTATTGAACGATCCGGAAAAATACAAAGCCTTTATATCTAAGGTGCCAATGGGTCGCTGGGGTGAGCTCTACGAGATAGGAGGCATCGCTTTATACCTGGCTAGTCCGGCTTCCAGCTTTACAACAGGCAGTTGTATTTCGGTAGATGGCGGATGGGTGGCTGTTTAATTTTTTTACCTAAACAAAAACTTATGAAAGAGAATATACGGTTGGTACAGATTACCCATCCAGAGATGGGTAGGAGGGTGGCAGTGGCTCAGGAACCTTTCTTGGTTTTATTGACCGACACGACTTCTGTTTATGGTCTGGCATTGGATGCTATTGCTGCTGGGAAGGATGTAAGTAATCTGGTGGAAAGTCGTCTTTCTGGTAATAAATTGGAATACGACGCTGTTTACAACGGTCGGGAAGAATGGACCTTACTGCCTGCATTTGACTGTCCTGGAAATTCGTTTGGTTGCCTGGTCTCAGGTACTGGATTGACGCATAAGAACAGTGCATTGAACCGGCAAATGATGCACCAGGCTGGAGAGGGCAGCCTTACAGATAGTATGAAAATGTACCAATGGGGATTGGAAGGTGGCCAGCCTGCAAAAGGAAAAATTGGTACACAGCCAGAATGGTTTTATAAAGGAACTGGTGCTGTCCTAAAAGCACATGGTCAGCCTTTAACCATCCCTGCATATGCCAATGATGGGGGAGAGGAACCTGAAGTAGCAGGTGTGTATATTATAGACAGACAAGGCCAGCCTTACCGGTTAGGCTTTACTACCGGTAATGAATTTTCCGATCATGTGATGGAGCGTATGAATTATCTCTATTTGGCACCTTCCAAATTACGCAACTGCGCTATTGGACCAGAACTGATTATCGATGCGGAATTTACTGATATCAAGGGCTCCGTTCAGGTTCTTCGGAACAAGAAGGTGATTTGGTCTTCAAATATTCAAACCGGCGAAAATAACATGGCACACTCACTGGCTAATCTGGAATACCATCATTTTAAATATTCAGAGCATCGCTTGCCCTTACAAGCCCATATTCATTTTTTCGGTGCTGATGCTTTTAGCTTCGGATCAGGCCTGAAGTTGGAAAGCGGTGATGAAATGATGATACACTGGGAAGGGTTGGGACGTCCATTGATTAATCCGGTTATAGTTGATGAAAGGAAAGAGTCGTTCATCGAAGTAAAATCAATCAACAACTTTAAATCACAAGTCTCTGCATTTAAATAACTAACTGCCATTGCCAAATGAATAATAAACCTTCACAATTGCGGTGGCTCATGATAGGCTTCGCCTTTTTAGCCACTGTATTGAATTATATTCATCGTTTGTCGTTTAATTATTTAAGCGCAGATGGAGATTTACGCAGATTAATACCTGACGATGCCTTTGGCTATATCGGAACGGCTTTTTTCATTGCCTACATGTTGTCAAATGCTTTCTCAGGCTTGGTGATCGATAGGTTGGGTACAAGACTCGGTTACTCACTTTGCATGGCTTTCTGGACAACTGCAGGACTCTTTCATGCCTTTGCAGTTACCCCCTTGCAATTTGGTATCTGCCGCTTTTTGCTGGGCATTGGCGAGGCTGGTAACTGGCCGGCAGCCCTAAAGCTTACTGGCGAATGGTTTCCTCCACAGGAACGGTCAACAGCCTCAGGTATTTTCAACAGTGGTTCTGCTCTTGGTGCTATTATCGTTCCGCCATTGGTAGCCGTTATGGCAACAAGCTATGGCTGGCAATACACCTTCATCATTCTTGCTATTTTAGGATATCTATGGCTGGTTGTTTTTTGGTTTGCCTATTACACACCTGGTCAATCTGCTACTGAATCCAAAGCAAAAGTGATCCCTGCATTCAAGCTTTTAAAAAACAAATTTGTTTCAAGACTGCTGCTGGCCAAAATTTTTATCGAACCTGTTTGGTACTTTGTTACCTTCTGGATTGGCCGCTACCTCGCTGATGTCCATCACTGGGATTTAAAGAAGATCGGTTGGTTTGCCATGATCCCTTTTATCATGGCAGATGTGGGCAATATTGTTGGTGGTTATTTCACCCAATTCATCATTAAAAGAGGAATGCCTATACCACAGGCAAGAAGGCTTGCTTTGGGCTTGTCGGGCATCCTGATGGCATTGCCATTATTGTTGGCTCCCTTTATTGTGACCACTCCTGCGTCTGCCCTTATAGTCTTTGGTTTGTCAGGCTTTGGCTATACTTCTTATACAGCTAATGCATTAGCCCTTACAGCTGATGTGGTGCCTAAGAGTGCATCCGCTTCTGCCTGGGGACTGGCTTGTATTGGCAACGGAATTGGCGGGGCCATATTCCAATCCTTGTCCGGCATTACACTCAAAGCAGCCTCAGGTACATCAGGTTATGTCTTTGCCTACAATATTTTATTCCTGGGATTTGGAGCAATGGTTGCTATAGGCGTTTTTATTTTACTTTTTTTATCAGGTCCTTTTATTAAAAGTAAGGCCCTGCATGAATATGCTGAAGGAGATAAACTATTAGCTATTCAATAATTTTTTGAAAAACAGTTATGACGAATACATTAACAGGATCAAACCTTACAGGATTTATAGCTAGCGCCAAAGGAAATAGTTCCTTCAAGGCTTTTTCTGTGATAGCTAACCAATATTTAAATGGCGATTTTCATTATGCTACAGAAGAAGAATGGCAGCATGCCTTGCAATTAGCACAGAAAGCTTTTTCTGTTTATCAAAAAACCTCCTTTGCCCAACGTGCTCTTTTTTTAGAGGCCATTGCAGATGAAATCATGGCATTGGGAGATGTGTTGATTGAGCGTTGTATGGCAGAAACTGCTTTGCCTGCAGCTCGTGTCACAGGCGAAAGGGCCAGAACCTGCAACCAGTTGAAAATGTTTGCGCAATTGTTGAGAGATGGCTGGTGGGTAGATGCCCGCATTGACACGGCACAACCAGAGAGGCAGCCCCTTCCCAAACCAAATATCCGGAGAATGCTGATACCAATTGGACCTATAGCTGTTTTTGGAGCAAGCAATTTTCCACTGGCCTTTTCCACTGCTGGTGGGGATACAGCTTCTGCTTTAGCTGCAGGCTGTCCTGTGATAGTAAAAGCCCATTCTTCACATCCAGGTACAAACGAACTGGTTGCATCTGCCATTATTAAGGCTGCACAAAGAACTGGTATGCCCGAAGGTGTGTTCTCATCGGTTTATCTTTCACATGCCGACGTAATAAAGCTGGTGCAACATCCTGTCATTAAAGCTGTTGGTTTTACTGGTTCTCGCGATGTAGGTATGCGGCTTTTTCAGGCTGCGGTATCACGGCCCGATCCTATTCCGGTTTATGCAGAAATGAGTGCTGTAAATCCGGTTGTTTTATTGAAAGGTGCTTTGCAGGCTCAGGGGGAAAAAATTGCAAAAGACCTGGCAGCTTCTATAACCTTGGGCGTTGGCCAGTTTTGTACCAATCCAGGTTTGGTGTTGATGATGGAAAATGAGGCTTCACAAAACTTTCTGATATCATTTGCTGAGCAGATGCGCAACACAACACCGGCTACTATGTTGAACAGAAACATTTGCAAAGCTTATGGGGAAGGCGTGCATTTGCGTGAAAAAGCGCCATCTGTATCAGTTCTGGCTAAAGCTTCCAAAGAAGCAGATGCGGAGCGTTACGAGGCGCAACCCATAGTGCATACGGTAAGTGCAACAAACTTTCTTACTCAAAAAGAACTGAACGAAGAAATTTTTGGTCCGGCTTCTTTGGTGGTATTGTGTAAAACAGAAGCAGAACTGTATAACGTTTTGCAATCACTGGAAGGACAATTAACGGCAACCGTTCATGCTACGGCTGCCGATAAAGAAAGTATACAGCAGGTAGTTGATCTCATTACCCAAAAAGCAGGACGTGTAATATATGGCGGCTATCCAACCGGTGTTGAAGTCTGCCATTCCATGCAACACGGAGGTCCTTTCCCTTCTACTACCGATGGCCGTTCCACATCTGTTGGTACTGCTGCTATTTACAGGTTTGTACGTCCTGTTGCGTACCAGGATTTTCCGGATCATCTGCTTCCCCTGCCTTTGCAGAACAAGAACCCATTAAATATTCTTCGGCTTGTTGATGGTAAATGGACAAATGATCCTATTGGTAATTAACTAATCATCTTTTTCAAATACAATAAACATGACAACAGTGTCTCTGCCAAAGTTGCTGCTGCTAGTGGGGTGTTATTTATGTACAGTTGCTGGTTTTGCACAAGGGATAAGTGCAACTGAACATAATTCAATTGTTTCATATTCTTTACCGGGCAAGGGGTTGCAACAACACGATTTTTTATATACTGGTGAATGGGATTATCGCAAATCAGTCCAAACCATATACCTGGTACGCAAAGGAAAAGTAGTGTGGACTTATGATATTCCTTTTCATGATCCGGTAACAGGTGAGATGGAAGAATTGGGTGATGCTACGATGCGGCCAAATGGAAACATCGTGTTCTGCCGGAAGACCGGTGCCAGCGAAGTAACACCAGGTAAAAAAATGATCTGGAATTACGAAGCACCAAAAGGCACGGAGATCCATTCCGTAGAGCCAATCGGGGCTGATAAAATTTTAATGGTGATCAACGGTACGCCTGCAACTGTAAAATTGATCAATGTGAAAAGTGGGCAAATAGAAAAAGAATTGACGCTGCCTACCGGCAATTCTAACCCACATGGACAATTCCGGAGGGTTCGTATGACAGAAGCGGGAACTCTTCTGGCAGCTCATATGGATACAGGAAAGGTTACAGAATACGATATGAATGGTAAGGCCATTTGGTCTGTAAACGTAAAATCACCTTGGTTAGCTACCCGTTTAAAAAATGGGAATACCCTCATTACCAGCAATCATGGTTTTGTGATCGAGGTAAACAAAAATGGGGAAACTGTTTGGGAATTTAATCAGAAGGACATACCTGAAATCAAAATATACATTCCGCAGGTGGCAGTAAGATTGGAAAATGGCAATACGGTAATTACCAACTGGTGCCCCAACGGTATTAAAAAGCCAGAGAACTGGCCGGGTTCGGTGCAGATCTTAGAAGTATCTCCTGACAAGAAACTGGTGTGGGCACTTAGCCAATGGTCTGAGCCAGACCTGGGACCGGCTTCCTCTATCCAGCTCCTGGATGAACCCGCAATTAAAAAAAGCCGTGGTTATTTGAAACACTATTAAAAAATTTTAAAGCTGCTGGTCAGCATTCTGGAGGGTATAGCGCATACTAATGAACTAGATATATTAATTGTAAAATATTTAATCATAAACATAATGAAACTTACACAACGAATAATCTGTATTATCTTGATTTTCCTGTTTCAAGGGCATGTCCATGCGCAAACATCTGTCAAGGAAGTGACGCCTTACCTGGACCCCAGTCAGCCTGTTGAAAAACGCGTTCAGGATTTGATCTCCCGGCTGACTTTAGAAGAAAAAGCCATCCTGCTGAACCATAGAGGGCCGGAAATTGAACGCTTTTCTATTAAGTCGGATAATTGGAACCAATGCCTGCACGGTGTATGCTGGGACAGGCCAACAACCATGTTTCCGGTTTCTATAGCTATGGCTGCAACCTGGAACACAAAATTGATTCATGAAGTGGCTACAGCCATCTCCGATGAAGCTCGTGGCGTTTATAATTTATGGCATCAGGATCCCAATTTTCAGGGCCAGAAAAAAGGTTTGATCTACCGGGCACCGGTAATAAATGTAAGCCGCAATCCCTATTGGGGGCGCATCAATGAATGTTATGGAGAAGATCCTTTCTTGACAGGTCGCATGGGCGTTGCTTTTGTTAAAGGGCTTCAGGGCAATGATCCGAAATATCTTAAGTTAGTGGCCACCCTGAAACATTATGCCGTAAACAATGTGGAAAGAGACCGGATGAAACTTTCTGCTACTGTCAGCGAACGGATGTTGCATGAATTTTGGCTGCCTCATTTTCGTGATTGCATTGTAGAAGGGGGTGCTCAATCTATTATGGCTTCCTACAACGCCATCAATGGTACTCCCAACAATATCAATGAAATGCTGTTGACAGGCATACTAAAAGAGCAATGGGGCTTCAAAGGTTTTGTCGTTTCCGACTTGGGTGGTGTAAACACAATGGTAAAAGGTCATGAAAATGGAAAAATGACTTTCGAAGATGCCGTAGCAAAATCACTGATTGCCGGTTGTGATTTTTCTGATAAGGAGTTTATGGATTACATACCTGCCGCAGTAAGAAAAGGATTACTGCCGGAAGCGCGTTTGAATGATGCTTTGTTTCGTGTATTACGGAATCGTTTTTTATTAGGTGAATTTGACCCGCAGGAAATGGTGCCCTTCAGCAAAATTTCTCCATATGTTATTGGCAGCACACAACACCGACAACTGGCATTGAAAACCGCACAGGAAGCCATCGTGCTTTTAACCAATAAAAACCGCACCTTGCCACTGAACAAAAGCAAGATCAAATCCATTGCGGTCATCGGTCCTCTTGCCGACCAGTTCATTGCCGGTGGCTATAGCGGTAAGGTAAAGGATCCGATAACACCTCTGCAAGGTATTAAGAATCGTATGCAGCCTGGAACAGAGGTATTGTATGCAAAAGGAGCTGAGATCATCCCACCCAAAAACAATAGTTCGACTATACCATTCAATAAGGAGGAAGAATTATGGAAAGCTGTTGAAGCAGCAAAGAAAGCTGATGTAGCTATATTGTATGTAGGTACTACGCTGGCAGTAGAGGAGGAGGGAAGGGATCGTACTTCACTAGCCTTGCCCGGTAATCAGGATGAACTGGTGAAAGCAGTGTTGGCGGTTAACCCGCGTACTATAGTTGTGGAAATGAATGCTGGTCCGCTCACCATTCCCGAAATAAAAGAAAAAGCACCTGCAATTTTGGAAGCGTGGTGGTTAGGAGAAGAGGGTGGTAATGCAATAGCAGATGTTATTTTTGGAAATGTAAATCCAGGTGGTAAACTGCCGCTTACAGTATATGCTTCTGAAGCGCAAGTGCCTTCTATTGATGAATACGATGTAAGTAAAGGCTTTACTTATATGTACCTACAGGGTAAGCCTCTCTTTGCTTTTGGTCATGGTTTGAGCTATACCAGTTTTAGCTATAGTAATTTAAAAATAGCATCAAAGAAGTTGACTGCTGATGGAATGATGCAGATAAGTGTAACCGTAAAAAATACTGGGAAAATAAAGGGTGATGAAGTAGTGCAGTTGTATGTACATGATGTAGCAAGTAGTGTAAAAAGACCAACAAAAGAGTTAAGAGGTTTCGAAAGAATTAGCCTGAATCCTGGTGAGAAGAAAACGGTTAGTTTTGCAGTCCCTGTAGAAAAACTATCGTTCTTCGATGAGAAAACGCATCGCTTTATTGTAGAACCTGGTTTGTTTGACATAATGGTTGGCAGTTCTTCAGAGGATATAAGGCTTCAGGATAAGATTGAGATAGTGCTGTAAATACATTTTGAAATTCTTACTTTTTTTGAGACTCTTTGATTTGTTATCTAGACTTAATAGTAAGCGGTATAATACTTTTGTGAAAGTGTCATAACAATTTTTTGCAAATTGGTTAGGAATGTACAAGTAAAAGGAAAAAGAATGTCCCATCATAATAATGAAGAAGAAGCATTAAACTATCATGCATTGCACCGGCCAGGTAAAATTGAAGTGTTGCCAACAAAAGCCTCTGCAACACAAAAAGATCTTTCACTCGCATATTCCCCAGGAGTGGCTATACCCTGTTTAAAGATTGCAGCCAATAAAGATGATGTATATAAGTATACAGCTAAAGGTAATCTTATTGCAGTGATCAGTAATGGAACAGCAGTACTTGGATTAGGGAATATTGGTCCTGAAGCAAGTAAACCTGTAATGGAAGGTAAAAGTCTTTTGTTTAAGATATGTGCTGATATTGATGCATTTGATTTAGAATTAAATACAACCGATGTTGATGAATTTGTTCGCACTGTAAAAATTCTTGCACCTACTTTTGGTGGCATTAACCTGGAAGATATTAAGGCGCCGGTATGTTTTGAAATTGAAAAAAGATTAAAAGCAGAATTAGATATACCGGTAATGCATGATGATCAGCATGGTACGGCCATTGTATCTGCAGCAGCATTACTCAATGCATGCGAACTGCAGGATAAGCGGCTTCATGAAATAAAAATGGTAGTTAACGGTGCAGGAGCAGCAGCAATGGCTTGTTGCAGTTTATATATAAAGTTAGGAGTAAAAAAAGAAAACATAATCATGGTTGATCGCAAAGGTGTTATTCGAAGAGACAGGGAAAACCTTGACGAAAATAAAAGAGAATTTGCGACCATACAACCGGTAACTTCTTTAGACGAAGCCTTGGACGGAGCTGATGTTTTTATTGGACTATCTTCAGCAGACATATTAACACCTGCTATGCTTTTGTCAATGACTACTGATCCAATTATTTTTGCCATGGCTAATCCGAATCCTGAAATAAATTATGAAGTAGCAATAAATACGAGACAAGATGCGATAGTGGCAACAGGCCGCTCTGATTATCCCAACCAGGTGAATAACGTATTATGCTTCCCATACATTTTTAGGGGAGCGATAGATGTGCTTTCAAACACAATTAATGAAGAAATGAAAATAGCTGCTGTTTTAGCTTTAGCTGCATTAGCTAAAGAGCCAATTACTGAAGATATAAGAAATGCATATGGGATCTCAGAAATAGAGTTTGGAAAAAATTATATCCTTCCTAAGCCAACAGATAAGCGTTTATTAACAACAGTGGCTCCTGCAGTTGCAAAAGCTGCAATCAAGTCAGGTGCTGCCAGGAAGATGATTAATGATTGGGATCAATACACACTAAAATTGGAAGGAAGATTAAAAAAAGAAGAGTCATGTCCGTATCATTCTTTTGTGGATGAAAGTATTGAATCTTTGTAAATGATAAATACAAAATAAACGCACATAAACAATTTATAAAATAGAAGAATAAAAATGAGATTGGTAAGAACCCGCTTTATGGCAGCAGTGTGTATGATGTTGTCAACTGCTATATCCTATGATGCAATTGCACAAACATCGGCAGTAGAAAACGCTGGTTTAAAACTGCCTGGTGGCTTTCAGGTCGCAATCATTGCTGAGAAACTAGGCAAAACCAGGCATTTGGTCGTAACACCGCAAAATGATATCTATGTACGGCTCGCCCGTCCTGTAAATGGAAAGGGAACTTTATTGCTCCATGAAGAAAATGGAAAAGCAGAAGTTAAGTTTGGTTTTGGCAATTATGGGGGTACTGGTGTCTATCTGAGAGATGGTTATTTATATACTTCCTCCAACTCAGAAATTTTCCGCTATAAAGTAAATGCAAACAACCAGGTCGATACCAATTCAGTAGAAAGGATTGTTACCGGCCTTGTGGATAAAGGCACCCACGAAACCAAATCCATCATGATGGACAGGCAAGGCAATTTGTACATACCCATAGGCTGCCCCTCCAACTCATGCCAGGAGCAGGACCGCCAAAAAGGCTCCATGGGAATACAAGGATGCCCTCTACTGGAAACCAGCGGTGGTGTGTGGATGTTTAAGAGAGACCAAAAAGACCAGACCTATGCTGATGGTATCCGCTATGCTACAGGCCTGCGCAATGTCGTGGCTGTCGACTGGAACTACCAGACCAACAAACTTTTTGTCATGCAGCACGGAAGAGACCAGTTGAATTTTATCTTCCCTGATTTATACACTGCAAAAGAGAATGCAGAACTGCCTGCTGAATGTATGTATGCCTTGAGTAAAGGCGACAATGCGGGTTGGCCATATATTTACTATGACCGCTTTCAGAAGAAGAAAATACTGGCTCCGGAATATGGTGGTGATGGAAAGAAGGAGGGTAGTAACGAATTCATAGATCCTGCAGCTGCTTATCCGGCACACATGGCACCTAATGGCTTATTATTTTACACAGGCAATCAGTTTCCGGAAAAGTATAGGAACGGAGCCTTTATTGCCTTCCATGGATCATGGAACCGTTCACCCGAACCGCAGGCTGGTTATTTTGTAGTGTTTCAGCCTTTTAAGGATGGTAAACCATATGGAGATTGGGAAGTGTTTGCAGATAACTTTTCAGGCTCACCGGAAAAAACAGCTTCCGGCCGCGCCAATCACCGCCCCTGTGGCTTAGCCATGGGCCCGGATGGTTCTTTATATGTGAGCGATGATGCAAAAGGAACGATCTTTAAAATAAGCTATCACAAAGCCAGTGTAGCAGAAAAGAGCAAAACTGCAAAGTCTGCCAATGTGATCAAAAAAGTGCCTGCAAAAACTACTGCAGCAACCACTACTGCAACAACAAATATGGCAAATCCTGCTACTAAAAAGAATATAACTGCTTCAACTGCAAAACCCGCTGCTGTTCCTAAGGCAAGCCTAGCTGCAGGCAAAACCATCTATATGCAAAGTTGTGTTACCTGTCATCAGGTAGATGGGGGTGGTGTAGGCAACCTCAATCCACCATTAATTAAAACCAGTTACGTATTGGGTGATAAACCCAGTCTGATCAATGTGTTGCTGAAAGGAATGAGTCAGAAAGATGTGGATGGAGAAAAATACAGCAATGCCATGCCGCCATTCCATTATTTAACGGATAAGCAGATAGCCGATGTTCTTACTTATGTAAGGAATAGTTTCGGCAACAAGGCAAGTTCAGTTACAGCAGATGAAGTAAAAAAGGTAAGAGCTAAGAAATGAAAAAATCTGCTGGGCCGTGCATCTGATTAATTGGCGGAGGTCATCACTTTGTAAGTATTTCCAAGTGATGACCTCTTTTATGTCCAAGAAAAGTACCATAATATCATTTCTTTAACTCTTGCAGCTGTTCATAAGGCATTCTTAAAAAGAGAGAAAATTAATTTTTACATCTTTACAATCTTTTTCACGGTTTTTACACTTCCCATATGTATTTCCACTATATATACACCCTTATGAAGTTTAGAACCATCAAAACTTATTTTGCTGAAACCTTTTGAAAGTAAGACAAACTGTTTTTCTATTACTTTTACTCCGAGAGAATTATAGATTACTACCTGTGCTCTTTGAGCCTGCTTTGAATGTATGAAAAGGTCAAAAGCAGAATGGAAAGGATTTGGCGCGGCAACAATTCTATTAGAGGTAATTTCTGATGGTATTGCTATACTTTGTTCTTTCAACTTCGGCGTAGAAGGCAAACCTTTTTCTGCATCACTCAAAACGCCAGGAGAAGATGCCATCAACTGAGTTGAAGAGCATGGATCAAGATAGGCAACAAATTTTGAACCCTCATAAGCTCTGAACCCGGGATAAAGAATCACCTGATCACGGGCAGTGAAATACACGGTTGTTGAACTTGGCGTGATTTCGGTAATGCATCCATTGCTGGCAGTTAACTGTGAAATGGCCTGGATAAAGCTTCCCGATGAGGGATAAGATCCGCAAACATTATAGGCATATTGTGGTGATTGTGATTCAACACCAACAGCGTGCCAGGCATTCCCTACAGCTATTGCTTCAGGCGAACATTGACCATATATATCCGAGGCTGCGTCCAATGTAGCTCTTCTGGCATCAATGTATTCTGATGAGTAGGTTAAATACATCACTAAGGCCCGGTAAGCAATTTGGCGGGCTTTTACGTTTGTGATGCCTGTAACATTGTACGATTGTCCCAGGTCATTGGTTCCGCTGCCACCTTCTGACAAAAGATAAAACCAATGATTTTGCACGCCGCTATTATAATGAACGCCTCCATTATCGCCATCTCCTGTGTACCAAAAGTCTCCAAGGTAAGTATCCGGCTGACCATAAGCGTTAGGATTGATAAAACTCCTGATGGCTTCCCTGTCAGCAGCTAATAAATAATCACAATTCCCTTCTGACCAACTTTCAACCATCTCGCCAAATATATCACTGAACGATTCATTCAAAGCCCCCGACTCCCCATAATAAATGAGACCGGCAGAAGACTGCGTAACCCCATGGGCAAACTCATGTCCCACAATATCATTGGTATTCCAGTCATCGGTGGCTGCTGAAGTATTGCCGGCATAATATGTCGTGGCGTTACCGGCACACCCCCAGCATGCATTATTAGAACCTAAATAAGCATTGTTATAAGCGATCATATCACCCGATACGCCATCCCAACTTGCACGTCCATGAACCATATTAAAATATTCATAAGTCTTCTCAACTCCCCATTGTGCCTGAACGGCAGAATGCTGAGAAGTACCTGTCCATGTATTGTCAGCATCGGTATAAAAAGTATTAGATTCAGCACCGCCATTGCAATTGTAAACGAATATATTAGTGGATTGGCAATCATTATGCGAACGATAGGAACTGCCACTCAACTTAGTATGAAGGGTAACAGCGCCATTGAAGGCCGAGCTGCCTGTACCAGTCGAGCAATTCATCGAAATATCGGTATAATGTATTACATTACCATTAAGGGCATCTACATAAACACTTTTTGCACTTACGGCAAGATCATCGGTATAAATCTTAAAGTGCCAGGCTAGCCTGTAATCTGAAGCACGCAATGTGCCATTATAATTGCTGGGTGCATAAACTAATTCGCCTTTAGGATAATAAGTGGCCTTTTCGTTCTTTTGCTGGCGCTTCAACTCCTCTTCCATACCCTTGTTTTGCCACAAGTATTTTTTAGCATTCATAAACTTCAAAGCATTGATTAATGCTTGTTCTTCTTTAAATCCGGGAACATTATTGAGATTTAATCCGGAAATAAGTTGGCCATTAGCTGATTTCACAAAACCATCAGGCCGTTGATGAACAATAAATTCACCATACACCACTTTGTATTGTTTATAATACTGATGATAGCGGTAATGGCTAAAGCCTAAATTATCATTTTGTTTTTTAGTCAGCACCATGGTATCACCAGCGGAAAGCTGAAATGCCTCTTTTAAATCCTTAAAAATAGTGTAAGGATTTACAGATGTGCCTTCCCGAAAATTAATCCAATTAGTTGTGCTTTCAGGTTTAGCAAGCGCTTCTAATTTAGGATGGAGTGAGGGAGGTTTAGTAATTTGGGCCATAAGTCTGCCTGATAAAGCTGAGAGTAGCATTAAAACCGCGGCTCTTATGGTAAAATAAATGAGTTGAACGAATTTATTTTTCATGGCCTTTTATTTTTGAAGCCTTTTCAGCTCGTTGATTTGTTTCTGCAGTTCAATAATATACAAGGTTAGTTCTTCAATTTTTTCCATCATTTTTGCTTGCATCTCCCCAAGTGCAAGGCCATTCTTTTGTATTTCTTTTGCAGAAGCAATACCAGGCAAATGTTTATTTTGTTCGATGTATTTTGCCAACTCCTCCAAAGAGAGCAGTTTATAATCTTTTTCAAAAACATAATCAGCCCATCCGGTTTCTACCCTTACTTCTTTTGCCTGAGTAGTTCCATTAATTGACAATTTGTATTGAGGGGCAGTTGTGCCGATGCCTACATTGCCGCTACTGGAAATGGTGAGTCTGTCCAGTCCTGAACCGCCGCCTACCCTGTCACGGATGCGAAAGCTCTTGTCACTGGGTTCGGCATAGAAGTCCCAGTAAGCAACGTTGGCGCCATCAGCACTGGTGCGGGAGATCAATTCAACAGCAGGGGCAAAGCTGGCGTGCACCCTGAGCACCCTCATGACTGCATTATTATCTGCCAAATTCAGTGCACGGGTGGCATTGGCTGCCGTGACCTGATTGCCAAAGGCACCCGTGCCATTGACATGAAATTTGGTTAGTGGCGTGGTGGTGCCAATCCCCACATTGCCTGAAGTAGGATGGATATACATCCGGACTGCATTGTTGGTAAACAGCCGTAAGGGAATTGCATTGGTGGTACCCAGCTTGGAAGTCGTGGCAGAGGCATTGGAGTTGCCTGCCAGGCTCCAGTAAGGGGAGGTGTTTTGGGCCGATGCCTGTACATAAACAAAACAAGCAGTAAAGAAGACTGTCCAAAAAGAGAGAAGATTGTTTCTCATAAAAGAACATTTTGAATTGAAAGAATTTGGAAGGGCAATAGCTCCATAAAGAGGAATAAGGTTCTTATTGATAAAGGACTTATCATGAGATTAATAGGGTACTAAAAGATCACATTTGCCTTTTGTTCCAGACAAGTAACAGCCTGTACTCAAGTCCGGTTATGAAGAAAACACCAATGAAAAGTCATCACCGATTCAATTTCAAGGTTACGGATGCAGGTGGGAATCACCTGGTTTTTTTCATTTGGGTTTAATTGCAGTTTCCAAGTTTGTATTTTCTATTCGTTCAATAATAGAATCGTAAAGTATGGATAAGTAATGTAGATAAATACAGATCAGTTTAAGAAAATCTTTAATAAAATTAGAAAAGATTTCTAATGCTTTCCAAGAATTTTTATGAATTGCGATCAGTCATTAAATCCAATCAGTCTTTACGTCATTATATTAACCATACTTATAGGATAATTCTTATAAAACAATAGGAATTCATCAGGCTTATTTTTCTATATACATAGCCTATTTCTTTAGGGCGGATGATTAGATGCGATGGTTCTACCAGTGTACTTTCCCATCCAAGTAAATGGACAATCTTTCTAAGAGATACCATGCAATCGTTCCCGAGAACGATTGCATAAATTTTTATAGGTTATATCATTCTGTAACATCCTAAATCCCAATAACTTGTCTTACGAATTCCATCTTCATCAGATTTTAAAGTTGGAATTAATGTTGAATTAATGCTGTTTTTGAGTCTGTTACGATTGCTTTCCGGTGAAAACTACTTACAACCAGTTTGTAGTTATTTCATTCCGTTTGCAATGTATTAGGCTCAGGTTTTTTTTACATTTCAAACAACAAAAAATGACTATGATTGCTTTGAGAGGGACATCGTTTCCCAAACGATGGATTCCCTGCACTGCCGTTTTGTTGGGTTGTTCGCAGAAGATAACCCGTATTCTACTTCTCTTTTTCCTCTGTCTTTCTACGGTCTATGTTGCCAATGCCCAGTCGCAACAAGTAACTGGTAAAGTTGCCCAAGCCTCTGGAGAGCCGCTGGCAGGTGCAACTGTTGCTGAAAAGGGCGGTACAGCTAAATCACTGACAAAGGATGATGGAAGTTTTTCTATTAATGTTTCCAAACCAAATGCATTACTGATAGTTTCTTTTGTGGGCTATGTTTCACAAGAGGTGAGAGCAAACAATACCTATATATCGAGTATTGTTATGCAGCCTGCTGCTAACAGTATGGACGAAGTGGTGGTGATTGGTTATGGTACGCAAAAGAGAAAAGACCTGACAGGGGCTGTATCTTCTGTGTCTGGTAAAGATCTTGCCGCCATTCCAGTTGCCAATGCCGCACAGGCACTCCAGGGGAAAATGCCCGGTGTAAATGTGACCGCCCAGGATGGCCGTCCTGATGCCTCCATCTCTATTCGTGTGCGTGGTGGTGGTTCCATTTCTCAAAGTAATGAGCCCTTATATATCGTTGACGGATTCCCGGTAAGCGCCATCAACGACATTCCACCAAATCAGATCGAAAGCATTGATGTGTTGAAAGATGCTGCTTCCACGGCTATTTATGGTGCCCGTGGTGCCAATGGTGTAATTATCATTACCACCAAGAGCGGAAAGGCTGGTAAGTTTTCCATCAGCTATGATAACTATTTTCAGTACAACCAGCCCACCAAATACCTGGAAACAATGGGTGCCTATGATTACATTGCTTATAACTGGGGTTATGCTAAGGCTATTAGCGATAATTATGCAAATGCATGGGAAAAACTGTGGGCTATAGGCAGCGAAGCCGCCAATTATAACAATGCAGCGGGTATAGACCATTACAAAAATGTTTCTGCTAAGAATTATTCAAAGGAAGCTTATGGAAGCTCTTTCTCTCATAATCACAACCTAAGCATTAGCAACGGTAATGCAAAAACGAAATACATGCTGACTGCGAGCTATACCGATAACGATGGTATGAGGATCAACTCGTTTTTCAAACGTGCTAATGCTTTCTTCAAGTTGGACCAGAAGCTGACAAACAAGCTGACGCTGGGCTTTGATACGCGCTTTACCAATATCGAGCGGATGAGTAATGAGGGCACTACCAACGGAAGAGGTTCCTTACTATCCTCCTCGTATCAATTCAGGCCTATTGCCACAGCAGATGTTTTAGGTGAATTGGATGACCAAGTGAATAGTCAGCTCGGCTTCTACGACTATGTGTTACAGGACAGGTATAACCCAGTAGCGATGATGACAGATTACGAGCCGCTTTCAAGAAGGAGGCTTCTTCGTTCCAATGCATCTCTTTCCTGGAACATTATGAAAGGATTGACGGCAAGGTCTGAATTTGGATACAACCTATACTGGAACAGAGATAAGACCTGGTCTGGTGCAGTGTACAACAACCATTTGGATGATGCCGGCAATAAAACTTTTGCAGGCAATGCCTCCCTTTCCAGTAGTGAAGGCTGGGCATTGCGCTGGGTAAATACATTGAATTACCAGATTGCAAATCTCGGGGATGATCATGACTTGAGTGTAACTGCCGGACAGGAAGTGAATAACTCAGATGGTGAAAGTTTCAGTATCTGGGGTAATAGATACCCGGTATCCTATTCCAAAGAACGCGCGTTTGCCATGATGGATCAGTACCTGATCGAACCAGGTTCCACCACGGTAAACTATGGATATAGTTCGGATGCTTCAACGCCAAACAGGCTGACCTCTTATTTTGGACGTGTGAATTATACCCTGATGGATAAATATCTTTTTACAGCTACATTACGCGCTGATGGCTCTTCACGTTTTGCACCTAATAACCGTTGGGCCTATTTTCCGGCTGCCGCTATTGGCTGGCGCATGAGTGATGAAGCTTTCCTGAAAGATGTAAATTGGCTGGATAACCTGAAACTGCGCGTTTCTTATGGTGAAGTGGGTAATGATGGTATCAATGCCAACCTTTGGAAATCACAATGGGGTTCAGACGGGTTGACAAGGTGGTCCATCAACGAATTTCGGCAGGTAGCCTATTCACCAGGATCCACCATGCCCAATCCAAATTTGAAATGGGAAACAACCATTACCCGCAATATTGGTTTTGACTTCTCCCTGCTGAACAGGCGTCTTAACGGTACACTGGACTTTTATAAAAACTCTACAAAAGACCTGTTGATGAGGACCTCTCTTAGAGTTGAATCCGGCTTCGACGCCATATATGAGAATGTAGGAAGTACCAGCAACAAAGGGGTGGAATTGGGATTGAGCAGCGACATCATTCGTAAGAAAGATTTCAACCTGACTGCCGGCCTTAATATCAATGTCAACAGGGGGCGGATTGATGAACTAGCTCCTGGCGTAAATGGCCTTTACAAGACTAACTGGGGTTCTACAATGACACAACCCAATACAGGCGATTATATTCTCGAGGTAGGTGAACCTGTTGGGCAAGTGAGAGGATATACATATGATGGCTGGTACTCAGTTGATGATTTCGAGTACGCTAATGGCATCTATACTTTGAAGAAAGGCATTGCCGATATTGGCTCTGGCATCATAGGTACGGTTTATGGAACCAATGCCAACAAACCTGGAGGCCAGGTTGCTTATCCTGGTGTGATCAAGTTCAAGGACACAAACGGTGATGGTATCGTTAATGAAAAGGATGTTACGATCATTGGCGATATGAATCCCAAGCATACTGGCGGATTTAATCTGAATTCTTCTTACAAGAATATTGATTTCGCCATGAACTTCAACTGGAGCTATGGTAATAAGGTTTACAATGCCAACTATCTTGCAGCATTCTACGGAAGCAAAGAAGATGGCTTGTACAGGAACCGCCTGGATTATTTGTCTACTTCCTACAAAATATATGATATCCAAAACGGGCAGTTAGTAAAGGTTACAGATCCAGCAGCTCTGAAGGCGTTGAATGCCAATGCAACTACCTTCCTGCCTTATCATGAAAATCCTGTAGTGTCAACACTGGGTATCGAGGATGGCTCTTTCCTGCGTTTGAATACAGTAACATTGGGTTATAGCTTGCCTGATGGTCTGATCCAGAAAATGAAGATCAACAGGTTGCGCGTTTATGCTTCTATATTTAATGCACTGACCTTTACCAAGTACAAAGGGTTGGATCCTGAAGTGAATACGAATATGAGCCAGGGTGGAGCGCAATATCCAACCATCGGTCTTGACTGGGGGGCTTATCCACGTGCAAGGTCATTCACTGCTGGTTTAAACATTGAGTTCTAATCAATCAAATTGACGATCATGAAAAAGATTTTATATATATTTTTAGGAGCCATGGTGTTGGCGAATGCATCATGCAAAAAAGATTTCCTGGAAGTACAATCACCCTCCTCGGTTGACGAAGACCTGGTATTTACTTCCCCTAGTGAAACGCAGAAGGTATTGGCTGGTTGTTATGATCTTTGGCGGGGTGCCAACAACGGCTTGTTTTATGATTTGGATGTAGTTGGCTCTGATGCAGAGTATCACCCTGAAAGCTATGACGCCCAAACTCGTCACATACCTGAGGGCTTGTATGCTACCGAGCTGTCTATCAACTACTCTAATTCTGTTAGCGGCTATGCCAACATGTACAAGGTTGCCGGCCGTGCCAATGTTATTATGGAAGCCATCGCTACAAAGCAGGAATATAAGGATGCAGTTGCTGCAGGAACGCCAAATGACTGGACGCACTTATATGGAGAAGCTGCTGTTTTCCGCGCCTTTGCTTATCACAACCTGATCCGCTATTTTGGAGATGTGCCTTACTTGCCTCATTCTGTTCGTTCTGCCAGCGAAATGGATACACTTGGTTTAACCTCAAGAGACATCATTTATGATGGTGAGATCGAAAACCTGAAAAAAGTGGAGCCTTTGATGTATCGCCTGGGCGAAGGAGGCATCAATGCAGAAAGATTTTCAAGAACTTTTGCTCAGGGGCTTATTGGTAAAATGGCTTTATACGCAGGCGGATATGGTCTGCGCCGTACAGATTTCGATTATAAGGGTGTTACATTTACTCAAATCGGAACTGAACAATGGAATGCAAAGTATGTACGTCGTACAGACTATAAGAAGTATTATGAGATTGCTAAAACGTACCTGAAAGCTGTAGTTGAAAATCCTGGCTCTGCAATGCTGATCACCCAGGATTCCCGTGGTGCAGGCTATAACAACCCATTCCAGTTGAATTTCCAGTACAACATGAACCTGGTGGTAAGTCCGGAATCATTATTTGAAATAGGTGAAACACAAGGTCAATTCTCTGAACGTCCTTATGCATTCGGACGTCCTTCAGGTGGTGGTAGCGCTAATTCATATCCAAACAAGGCGTATGGTCAAAGCCGCATGCATCCTGCTTTCTATTATGGCGACTATGATCCGAAAGACCTACGTCGCGATGTTACAGTGACTGTTAGCGCCAATTCAGGCAAAGCCACTGAAAAGTTGATTGACTTTTCACCAGGCTCCCGTGATAAAGGTGGTTTGGCGAATAACAAATGGGATGAAAGCCGTATGCCAAAACCATGGACGACAAGCCAGCGCCAGGCTGGTGTGAACTGGACGCAGATGCGTATGGCAGATGTGATCCTCATGCTCGCAGAGGTGTATGCTGAATTGGGTGATGAAGGTGCTGCTAAAACTGAATTGAAAAAGGTGAGAAGTCGTGCTTTCTCTGCTTCAGATCAAGCTGAGAAAGTGGACAATTATATTGGTGCTTTGTCAGGCGATGCCCTGAAAGAAGCCATTCAACAGGAACGTAAACTGGAGTTTGCTGGTGAAGGTTACCGCCGCGAAGACCTGATCAGAACAGGAAAACTGCCTGAAAAGATCAAGGCATTGCGCGATCAGCAAAAAGCTATGGTGGCAGGTCTGAAAACAAACGGATACTACACCTTCCCTAACGGTAACACCATCTCCAATTACATTTATGTAAAGGAAGTGAATGTTGCTGATCTGGGTATGAATAAAATGTTGACCACACAGAATACGGTTCCGGAAACGGATCCTACTTATCCTGTAAGATTCCCAAGCTGGCGTGGTAACAGTGATGTGTGGACTGCACAAGGATTTACACCCGCATCCGGTAACCGTAACCTGGCGATACAGGGCTTGTTTAAATACATTGATCCTAACGGAGCTGAAGCTGCAGTTTTAGTAGCTCAGGGCTATAAAAAAATGCCCTGGGGTATTAACATCGTAACGTATGAAGATCATTATACCAACAATATCTTCAAAGGATACACAGATGCTTATTATAGTTCAGGCGTTCCGCCAAGGTATTTACTACCATTGTCTTCAGAAACCATTTCTAAGTCAAATGGTTTGATATCCAATGGATATGGTTTCGCACAACAGTAATAAGAATCAATAATCAGCGTGGGCAATAAGCAATAATCTTTCGAACGCATTATTCGCTTATTGCCCATTGCTTATTATCACCCCTCCATTATCCACTCTCCGCCATATGAACAAGGTCGTACTGCTCACTATTTTCATACTAACGTCCCTTACTTATTTTACCAAAATGAAAACCTGCCCAAAACCTTTGCAGGTTTTCCTGTAAACTATGAAGAAGAGCTGGTTGGCAATTATACAATTCCTGACGTATTAACTACAACAGATAAATGGGGAGCTAGGGCAAACAATAAAGCCCGGCAACCCGGGCTTTATTGTTCTTTTAATGGTTTTATAAGTTTACCACTTATTTTTGAAGCCGCTATTAAATCCGCCGCTTCGTGTTGGTCTGTCTTCTTTGGGTCTTGCTTCCATTACTTTAATGCTCCTGTTGTCTACGGTAGTGCCATCCAATGCAGCAATAGCTTTTTGGGCATCTGCATTATTAGGCATTTCAACAAAGCCAAATCCCCTGCTTTGATTGGTAAATTTGTCCATAATTACTTTGGCAGAGGCAACCTCTCCATACTCAGCAAAGAATCCTTTTAAATCTTCGTCTTGTACGTTGAAGCTTAGATTGGAAATGTAAATGTTCATGTTGTTTGTTTAATAATAATTGAATAATCTGACTATTTGTTAAGCTATGAAATATAATCGACTTAATCAGCTAAACATAATAAGTTTGTCATCCTTGTTCCTATGATTTTTTCAAGCTCTACCAGCTCTGATTGGGTCCACGTTTTTAACTTGGAAACATTTAATGTAATTTGACCGGCTTTCTTTTCAGCATTGAACCCATATTCCTGGAACTGTACAAATGGCGTTCTCTTTGCAAAGTTTTTCATCTCCAATAATTGCCAGAATTGGAGATCTATAAGTGGGAAAATGCTAAAAGATGTCTGTTCGAAAAATTTGTGATTTTGAAAATGAGCAATGGTATAGCCAGGTGGTAATTCTTTCAAATAAAACATATAGCACACTATTTAAGTTATTATAGATTAAAAGGCGTTGAATTGCTGCAGAAAGTTTGAGTTATAATCTGTTACAATTGAATAGTAAGGTGCGTTAGTCGTCAAACGTCAAATTTGAAAGGTGCATGGTCAAAGGTGAATGTTCAATATACTTGGCGCTGCATTACTGATTAAAATATTCTTCTCTTATTTCCTTTATTCTTTTTGGTTCCTTTATTTCTTTGGAGCCCATAACTCTTCTGAGGCCCATTGCCAACAGGATAGGATCCTTTCTGTTCCGTCCTTGGTTTAGCCAGTTCTACAGAGATCGCGCGATTATTAAGTTCAAAATTATTTAACCGGCTAATGGCTTCTTGTCCCTCCAGGTCATTAATCATTTCTATAAATGCAAATCCTCTGGATTGTCCGGTAAATGCATCCAATACTACTTCCGCTGTGTTTACTTCACCAAACTGTTTAAATAAGTTTGTTAGTTGTTCGTTTGTAACTTCTTGATCTAAATTGGATATATATAAGTTCATGAATGGTTGTGTTTTAATGGTTACTCTTCAAAAGCCTCTTTATAAAAAACTAATCTGGAGAATTCTGATCCGCTGAAAATTTTGGCCAGGTTTACGTCTTTTGTTTTATACCACTGTTGAAAGTGCGTTTTTGTTACAATACGCCAGAAATTCTTTGACTTCAGGTCATTAAAATCATTGCTTTTAACAAAGATTCCATATATAGAATCTCTTTTTTTAAAGTTGATTTTGATACACGGTTCTTCTGAACTTTTATCCTTTTTTAAAAACTTTTCGATTTCTTCTATGTTCATAATGTAAAATTTAATGTTTATTATGTAAAGCGATAAAGTCTTTTGATTCCTCTTCGATCACGTTCCCGAGTATCTCCTCTGCATTGTGAATCCATATTGGCAACTGCTGGGCAGATGTATGCCAGCGCCCGGAAGCATCTTTGTACATGCTAAAAATTAACCTGTTTCCTTTATCGTCAGTTACATCTATATGGTAACTTAATTGAGTATTACCAGGTAGTTTTCTGAAATTAAATTCTCTTTGTTTATCGCCAACCTTTATAATTTTTGAAAAATATATATTCATAAGTGAGTATTTAATGAAATGAATTTTTAACATCTGAATACCTTGAGGTAACTGTTCAAATGTTAAATTCTTGTCTTTTGAACGAAAAAATATCTAACTGCAATCTTTTTTTACAACAAGGAGAACATTATATTATATGCTCATCATTCTTATGACTGGATGAACTTACGGTGGAGGAAAATTATCTAGTCTGCTAAGGGAGAGTATATTTTATATCAGGTAAAGATAAGCAATTACTTCATAATGCTTTGATAAAAGCTGATGCAAACCTGGAGGCAGAAGGTGAGCTGTTTTATTCAATTTAATATATTTAGTTTTAATTCGCTTACTATAGAAAATCATTTGTAAAAGCTATATGAAACTTAAATCCTATTTGTTTTGTGCGGTTGCACTGAGCTCTTCTCTAATACAGGCATCATCAGCTAATGCACAAATTGGTAGACGCTTTCCTTCGGAAAAAAAAGTAGTTAAAGACTCGGTTACCGGCACCATGCTTACTTTTCTCACGAGTACACCTACAGGTGATGCCAAGATCTACCCAACACACAATCAATGGACTTCCGATGGACAATGGCTCATCTTCCGCTCCGGGCGTATGCCCGGTGAAGCAATGGCGGTAAACGAAAAAACAGGGGAGATGGTCCAGGTATCTGAAGGAGGCTACAGCGGCATGCTCAACATAGCAAGAAACTCCATGAAGCTTTACTTCATGCGAACTACTGATACTTCCTCCGGAAGACGCCAGGATACAACCTCGTCTAAACCACGACTTGAAAGACCTGTACAGATCATCGAAGTAGACCTTACCAAAGTTTTTGCCGACAGTAAAGCCGGCAAAATGAAGCCTGCTTCTGCTTACCAGCGGGTTTGTGGTACTACGCCGCCTGAATTGGGCGCCGGTGGTGATATGGCTCTTGATGGCGCGGAAGAGTGGGCTTACTTTCGTATAGGTAAGGAAGATGCTGCCAGGCACCTGCCGGCAGGTACAAAGATCGAAGGCAATTTCGGACCCCGCAACATGGGAGCTGGTCCCTCTGGCATTGCTGCTATGAATGTAAAAACAGGAGAGATCAAACACGTCATATCAGTTCCTTTCCAGGTAGGACATATACAAACCAATCCCTGGGTGCCAGGAGAGATCGTTTTCTGTTGGGAAACCGGAGGCAAGTCGCCTCAGCGTACATGGACCGTAAAATCAGATGGAACTGGCTTGCGCCCGCTTTATCCGGAGTCTGAATATGAGTGGGTGACACACGAAGCTGTGATCACGCGCGATGATGTGGCAATGGCGATTATGGGTCATCGTAAGATTCCCGGTACAGACAAGCAAGCCGCCCCGGGAACACCTGTTACAGGCGCAAACCCTGGCCAGGAAGCAGCTTGGGGGCCTTCAGGTACACGGGAAAAGCCAACAGGTTTGGCAATTGTAAACCTAAGGACAAGAGAAATGACCATTGCTGGGCAAACACCCAGTGGGAGTGGTCTCTGGCATGTACACGGATCGCCGGATGGAAGGTTTGCAGTAGGTGATGATTTCTCACGCAGTATCTATCTGATCGACAGACACTCCAGGGAAATGATCATGCTCTCTACCGGCCACAAGGAAACAGCCGCCGACCACCCGCATCCGACTTTCAGTCCTGATGGAACAAAGATCCAGATACAATCTGCCATGCTTTCCAAAGATGGCAAGTCTATGAACATTTGCATTATTCCCGTACCGGAAATCTGGCTAAAAAGAACGTATAGTAAGTAATATGTGCTAACTATTAATAACAGCCTAATTAAAAGTAGTTACGGGTTATGAGTTATGGGTTACGAGACCTTAAGACATTACCAATCTAAGATTCTCGTAACCCATAACTCATAACCCGTAACCTATTTGCTCATTGTCAATTGCTTATTCTTTCCAAACCACCACATCAGCCGGTTTCAACATCTTACTACCTATCAACACTTTCCCTTTAGCATGTATTGCTACTTCATAAGGTTGATCAGAGTAATTCATCCCTACCCAAAATCCATCACGCCAGTCTACAATTACTCCTTGCGGGTAATCCTCTAGCGCAATTCCTGCCTGTTGGTATACTCTGCGCAACACATCTTTTTCCAATGTTCCATCATCAGTATCGGGACCAATATAGGTTACTGTCCCCTTACCCAGTTTGTGCGAGATCACAGCCGCTTTACCGGCATAAAACTGGTTGGTATAAGTGGCCCAAACTTCTGTGCCGGCATTAGGCTCCAGCACATCGGCCCAGTTGTTCCATTTGTAGTTTTGTGTGCCAGCATTGATAGTGCCTGTTACAGAATCAGGCATCAGGTCGTAGAAAGAAACTTTTCCGCCAATGAGTTCATAAATAGGTTCTGCCCATTTCATTTCCCACAACTTGCCGGTTCTGTCTTTCTGGCCTGTACGGGATGACAATACAAGGTGCCCTCCATTCTGTACGTATTGCTTCCAGCGCTCAACCAGTTTGGCATCCAGCAGCTCATAGGCTGGTGCTACCATCACAGGGTATTTGGAAAAGTCCTTATCCTCGGTAATGACATCTACCGGGGCACCAAACTGTTTCAAAGCTCCATAATAACGCATCAGGTGCTGCATAAAGCTCCATTGGTAGGTCTGCGGCTGGTTATCCATTTCCCAGCGGTTATCTGCATTATACAGAACTGCTGTTAAGCGGCGCCTATAAGCTGCAGGCATGGCAGCATTCGGATCATACTGCTTTTGCAGTTCTTTTATCTCCTTAATAACTTTTATGTATTCAAGACCACTGGTGCTGGGCGTAACGCCATCAGTGCTGATAATGCCATAATGGTATTGCTCGCCTCCGGTTAACGGTTGCTTGAAGCGGTAGTTACAAACAAACTTGTTGCCGCCGGCAAATGCATGCCATATCCACATCCGTACTGCACCAGGTAGTGGCTGAGGATTGAACTTGCCCCAATTCACCTGCCCTGGCTGCAATTCCATAACGCCGGTCATTCCATTGAAAGAGCGAAACAGGTCGTTTGCAAAAGCAATGCTGGTAGGCGACCCCATACGGAAACCTTGTGAGCCGACACCTTTATCATAACCTGCTACAAGGTACTTGGTATAGGTAACAAAGTCCAGACTGGTAATGTGGGTTGGATCAACCTCTACGTGTTCAGGCATCAGGTTGGTAGTGATCCATTGGTCAGGAGAAATATACTTGCGCAGTATCTTATACTGGAAACCCAAAAAGTCGTTGGCCTCATCAGCATGGAAACGCCTGAAGTCAAGCATAGCATGCGGACTGGGTTGTGCAATCAGTTCTTTTTGGTTAGGAATGCGTATTTGATCAAAGTCATTATAACGTATGCTCCAGAAAGCTGTACCCCAGGCTGCGTTCAAAGCATCAATGGTTTTGTATTTAGCTTTCAGCCAGTTGCGGAAGCTTTCCTGTGCTGCAGCGCTGTAATCATATTGACCATAATGCGAGGGCTCATTATCCAATTGCCAGCCCCAGATGCGTTTGTCGTTTCCATAATGTTTGCCAATGGCTTCCACCATGCGCTCAACATATTGCCTGTACACCGCGCTAGACCATGAGATTTGCTGCCTGGATCCATGTTGCATCGTTGTACCGTTTTCATTTACCATTAAGATCTCAGGATGCTTTTGTGCTAACCAGGCTGGTGGTGTTGGGGTAGAAGTACACATGATCACTTTAATACCATTCTTATAAGCCAGTTCTACGGCTTCATCCAGCCATGTAAAATCAAATTTGCCTTCTTCGGGTTCAATAAAGGTCCAGGCAAATTCGCCATAGTGGGTGAAGTCAAAACCAACTTCAGCCATCTTTTTAATATCCCTTTCCCAATATTGGCGTGGCCATTGTTCCGGATAGTAATAGGAGCCTATGGTCATTAGGTCCTTTTTAGGGAAGAACTTTTCTGAGGTTTGAGAATTGCCCTGTATGCTCATAGCTAAGAAAGTTGAAAGCAGGGTACTTTGTAGGATTTGATTCGGTTTCTTCAATTGGAACATGCTAGTTGTATGCTTAAGATTCAAAATTTAAAACTAACAAAGAATTTCTATTTGCAATGAATCTATTAGTAGTTGTATGGTTTAAATTTTTATATGACTGTTCATGGTATTGAAAACTAATTTATATAGTACTTTGTATCTGTTTGCTTATTATTATAAATAATCTTTCATTATGCATCTAACACCAAGGGAAACTGAAAAGCTGCTTCTTTACCTGGCTGGTGAATTGGCCCAAAAACGTAAAGACAGAGGCTTGAAATTGAATTATCCCGAAGCTGTAGCGCTGATCAGCAGTCAATTGCAGGAGGCTGCCAGGGATGGTAGGTCAGTTGCTGAATTAATGCAGTACGGCGCCACCCTGTTGTCACAGGATGATGTGATGGAGGGTGTTGCTGAAATGATCGATGAGATCCAGATTGAGGCTACCTTTCCTGATGGTACCAAACTGATCACCGTTCACAAACCAATACGTTAATCCAAACTCCAAAAAATGATTCCAGGCGAATACATTTTAGCTCCCGGATCTATCGAATGTAATAAAGATAGAAAGGTTGCCGCAATCAAAGTAGTGAATACCGGAGACCGGCCTGTGCAGGTAGGTTCACACTTTCATTTTTTTGAGGTTAACAGGCAAATGGAATTTGATCGTGAAAAAGCTTTTGGCATGCGGCTGAATATTGCCGCAGGCACTGCTGTACGCTTTGAACCAGGAGAAGAAAAGGAAGTGGAATTGGTAAGTTTTGGTGGCGGTCAGAGAATATTTGGCTTCAACAACCTGGTTGATGGTAGTATACAAGGTAATGAAAGCAAAGAGGCGGCAATCAATAAAATGACTTCAGCTAACTTCAAAAATAAAAGCTTATGAGTCTGCATATAAGCCGTGCAAAGTACGCAAGCATGTACGGTCCAACCACAGGTGATAAACTGCGGCTGGGTGATACCAACCTGGTAATAGAGATTGAAAAAGACCATACAGTATATGGAGATGAAAGCAAGTTTGGTGGTGGAAAGACCATCCGCGATGGCATGGCGCAATCATCTACAGCTACAAGGGCCGAAGGTGTATTGGATATGGTGATCACCAGTGTGATCGTAATTGATCATTGGGGCATAGTGAAGGGAGACATTGGTATAAAAGATGGTAAGATTGTAGGCATCGGTAAAGCTGGTAATCCGGATACAATGGATGGTGTGGATGAGCATATGATCATTGGTGCTTCTACCGAAGTGCATGGTGGTGCAGGTTTAATTGCCACTGCCGGAGGTATTGATGCACACATACATTTCATTTGCCCGCAACAGATAGACCATGCATTGTTTAGCGGTATTACAACCATGATCGGCGGTGGCACAGGACCTGCAGATGGCACATCTGCTACTACCGTTACACCCGGTGCCTGGAACATTCGCAAGATGCTGGAAGCTGCGGATGCTTTTCCGATGAACCTTGGCTTTTTAGGCAAGGGTAATTGTGCAACAACTGCGCCCCTTGCAGAACAGATCGAAGCCGGTGCATTGGGCTTGAAGATTCATGAAGACTGGGGCTCTACACCAGCTGTAATTGATGCTGCACTAAAAGTGGCAGATGAATATGATGTGCAAATAGCCATCCATACAGATACATTGAATGAAGCTGGCTTCTTGGAAGATTCCATTAATGCGATCAATGGCCGCACCATTCATACCTATCACACGGAAGGAGCTGGTGGTGGCCATGCTCCGGATATTATCAAAGCTGCCATGTATCCCAATGTGTTGCCTTCTTCTACCAATCCTACACGGCCTTATACGGTCAATACGATTGATGAGCACCTGGATATGCTGATGGTATGTCACCATCTGGATAAATCTGTGCCTGAAGATGTGGCATTTGCTGACTCCCGCATACGGCCGGAGACCATTGCTGCAGAAGATATTTTGCACGACATGGGTGTGTTCAGCATGATGAGTTCTGACTCGCAGGCAATGGGCAGGGTCGGAGAGGTCGTCATCCGCACCTGGCAGACAGCCGATAAAATGAAACAGCAAAGAGGTTTTTTAGAAGAAGATAAAGCCAACGGTAATGATAACTTCAGGGTGAAACGTTATGTCTCTAAATATACCATCAACCCTGCCATCACACATGGCATTGCTGACTATGTAGGCTCTTTAGAAAAAGGCAAACTGGCAGACCTGGTACTTTGGAAGCCTGCCTTCTTTGGTGTGAAGCCAGAAATGATCATAAAGGGCGGAATGATCATTGCCAGTAAAATGGGTGATCCGAATGCTTCTATTCCTACTCCCCAACCCATTATGTACCGGCATATGTTTGCCGCTTATGGTAAAGCTTTATTTAAAACCTGCCTCACTTTTGTGTCTCAGGTATCTTTAGATAAAGAAATTGTGCAGCAGTATGGATTACAAAAAACGGTACAACCTGTTAAAAACTGCCGTAACATCTCTAAGAGTGATCTAGTACATAATAGTGGTACACCTCAAATTGATGTAGATCCGGAAACATATGAAGTAAGAGTGGATGGTGCCTTGATTACCTGCGAGCCTGTTGCTGTTGTTTCGCTGGCACAACGCTATTTTTTATTTTAATGAGAACCACTGTGCCCCTCCGTGCCTTCATGCCTTTGTGGTTCAATAAACCTAAATACTTATCAGCTTTAAATATCGGTATATGATAATCAGAGAAAAACTGGGAAAGCTGAACTCTTTTGAAACAAATGGCAAAACCATTGACCACTTGTGCCTGGAATGGTACGAAAAAGTAAAGCGGATACTGCATAAACGTACAACACAGGGTAAAGAAGTGGTGTTAAAGTTCCTGAAAGAGAGCCCGGAATTGCAACAGGACGATGTATTATATGAAGATGAACAATGTTTGATCGTAGTGCAGATACTTCCTGCCGATGTACTGGTGATCAAACCCTCAACAATGTACGAAATGGCATTGTTGTGTTATGAAATAGGAAATAAACACCTGCCGCTTTTCTATCAAGACGAGGAGTTGCTTATACCTTATGAAGCGCCTCTGCACCGGATGTTACAGGCTTTAGGATTTCAGTGCAACATAGAAGTACGTCAATTGTTGCACCAGTTAAAAACAACGGTATCACCACATGCTCATTCTGGTAGTGGTAGCTTGTTCTCTAAAATATTGCAACTGACAAACGCTTCCTCCAATGAATAGCAGCAACCTCATACGTCTCTTACAGTTAACGGATCCAACACTTCCCATAGGTGGTTTCTCTCATTCCTATGGGCTGGAAACCTATGTTCAAAAAGGAATTGTACACGATGCCGCATCTGCCAAAAAGTTCGTGGAGCAAATGATGGCGCAAAACATTCATTACACGGATGCAGCATTGGTATCACTCGCTTTTGATGCAGCGGTACAGAACGATATAGAAAAATTGGTGCTGTTGGATAAGGAATGTAATGCCGTGAAATTGCCCCGGGAATTAAGAGAAGCCAGCCAGAAGATGGGGACACGTTTGTTGAAGATCTTCTTGCCTGTTTGTGATAATACTTTATTTCATCAGTTCAGAAAAGAAGTGCTGTCTCGTAATGCGTTTGGGCATTATTGCCTCGTGTTTGGAATATTGGCTCATGTATTCAACATAGCAAAGGTAGATGCCCTTTCAGGCTTTTATTACAATGCTGTAACAGGTATGGTTACCAACTGTGTGAAACTGGTTCCGTTAGGACAGCAGCAAGGACAGGAGATTTTATTTTCACTCCAACCTTTGATCCAACAGCTAGTTCAAAGATCATTGAATCCTGATCTGGATTTGATTGGCCTCTGCTGCACAGGCTTTGATATACGTTCCATGCAACACGAGCAGCTATACACCAGATTATATATGTCATGAAAAAACAGCTTTAATCTCAAAATATCAAACTGATGTCTGAAAGAAATTACATAAAGATCGGTATAGCCGGTCCTGTGGGTTCCGGAAAAACTGCATTGATAGAACGGCTGTCGCGCCGGATGAGCAACGAATACAGTATTGGAGTGATCACAAATGATATTTATACCAGGGAAGATGCAGAGTTTTTAACCAGGAATAGCCTGCTGCCACCAGAACGCATTATAGGGGTGGAAACTGGCGGTTGCCCGCACACCGCTATTCGTGAAGATGCAAGCATGAACCTGGAAGCTGTGGAAGAGATGGCGAGCAGATTTCCGGATGTAGAAATTATTTTCATTGAAAGCGGTGGTGATAACCTCTCTGCAACATTCAGTCCTGACCTTGCCGATCTGACCATCTTCGTAATTGATGTGGCCGAAGGTGATAAGATTCCGCGCAAAGGTGGCCCCGGTATTACCCGGTCCGACCTGTTGGTAATTAATAAAATTGACTTAGCTCCTTATGTGGGTGCCAGCCTCGAAGTAATGGAGCGTGATGCCCGGAAAATGCGCAAGGGTGCTCCTTTTGTGTTTACCAACCTGATGAGTGGAGAAGGCTTGAAGATCGTTGTGGGCTGGATCCGTAAATATGCGCTGATTGAAGAAGTGGAGGAACCAAAACTGTGGCGATGATCGGTGAGTTACATATAAAAACGGGTTGGAAAAATGGACGCACTTTTCTAAAGTCCGTCTATAATACGCCTCCTTTTAAATTGGCTGATATAACCAGCAACCGTGCAGATCAGAAGCTACAGTTGATGATCATGAGTGCTTCTCCTGGCATATTAGATGGTGATAAGTACAATATAAAAGTGGAGTTGGCTGAAGATACTGCAGTTGAGTTGGGTACACAATCCTACCAGCGGTTGTTTCAAATGAAAAGAGGTGCTGCGCAAACAATGGATGTATATATGGCAGACCGTTCTACTTTCTGCTTTTTGCCGCATCCTGTTGTGCCTCATAAGTCATCATCATTTTCTGCACACAACAGGATTTTTCTGTCAACTGATTGTACATTGATCTGGGGTGAAGTCCTTACTTGTGGTCGTCAGTTGAATGGTGAAACTTTCAGTTTTGCACGTTATCATAATAAGACAGAGCTTTTTTTACAAGGCAGGCTGATCGTAAAAGAAAACCTGTTCCTGGAACCTGCAACGATGAATATGAGCAGTATAGGACAAATGGAGGGATATACACACCAGGCTTCTTTTATCTACTTGAATGAAACAGCGCCTGTTCGGGAATTATATACAGAAATAACAGAACTCCTAAGCAAAGAAAAAGATATTTGTTTTGGAGTATCAATGCTCCCTGTAAATGGTTTGGCTGTTCGCCTGCTTGGTTACAGAGGGGAGCAATTGTATGAATTCCTGAAACATATCACTCAGATAGTACAGCCAGCAACTGTCAATCAAGTTATTTATGCAGACTGATATTTATATACTATTGATGGCTGCAACAACCATCGCATGCCTGCACACTTTATCGGGTCCGGATCATTACCTGCCATTTATAGCTTTGTCAAAAGCAAGGGGGTGGTCTTATGCTAAAACCTTGTTCTGGACTGCTATATGTGGTTGTGGTCATGTGTGGAGCTCGGTTTTGCTTGGCTTGGGAGGTGCTGCTATTGGATGGTCATTATCAAGAGTAACCTGGCTGGAATCAGTACGCGGTGGCATGGCTAGCTGGGCTCTATTGGGTTTCGGTGTACTGTACAGCATTTGGGGCCTCTATAGGGCCGGGCAAAACAAAAGGCACAAGCACTTTGATATATACGAAGATGGCGCAGTATACGTATATGAGCATAGACATGGGGAAGTCGTGGCACCAAAAGAAAGACATAGAGTAACGCCCTGGGTAATGTTCCTCATCTTCTTATTAGGTCCCTGCGAACCTATGATTCCGCTATTGTATTTTCCCGCTGCTAAAAATTCAGGCATCGGAATGATTACTTTAGTAATTGTCTACACGGTAGTAACACTACTAACCATGATGCTGATGGTAACATTAGGTTTTTACGGCTTTTCATTTCTGAAAACAGATAAGCTCGAACGCTATCTTCATGCTTTAGGCGGCATGACCATCTCCATCTGCGGCGCCGGAATGATTTTCCTAGGCTGGTAAGAAAACCATAAACCATAAACTATAAACAGATAAGTGTATCTTTCAGCTATGAGCAAATTGTTTCTAACCTTAACCCTACTATTCACTTGCACTATTGTCATGGCCCAACAAAAGGGCAAAGGATTTCAGATTGTGGAGAATAAAGATAAAAAGGAAGTTGCCATCCTGTTCAACAACCGGTTATTGACTGCATATTGTTATTACGACTCCAGCAGGAAACCAGTACTATTTCCAGTAAATACAGTTGATGGTATAACCGTGACACGCGGTTATCCTTTTCTAACCATTCCCGGCGAAAGAACTGACCATCCACACCATGCCGGTATTTGGTTTAATTATGAATCTGTAAATGGCCTTGACTTCTGGAATAATTCTACAGCCATCCCGCTTGAAAGAAGAGATCACTATGGTACCATCCATCATCAAAAAATAATAAGCAAACAAGTTGAAGATAATAGCGCTACATTGACAACTACGGCAGTTTGGGTAAGGCCGGACAATAAAGTATTATTGAATGAGGAAGCTACCTATCATTTCATTGTTAGAGGAAACGATTTCATTATTGACCGCTTTACAACCTTAACGGCTGCAGATACAACCGTTGTTTTTAAAGACGTTAAAGATGGTTTGCTAGCTATAAGAGTGTCAAGAGAACTGGAAATGCCTTCTAAAGATGCTACCAGTTTTGTTGATGACAAAGGGAATGCGACTACTGTTAAAAAGATGGACAATAAAGGTGTCACAGGCATGTATTACAGCAGTGAAGGTTTAAAGGGCGATGATGTTTGGAGTAGTAAAGGAAAATGGGTGATGCTTGCGGGAAAAAAACAAAACAAGGATATAACGATAGGCATCATAGATCACCCTTCAAATGTTGGTTATCCCGCCTACTGGCATGCCAGAGGTTATGGCCTCTTTGCCGTGAATCCTTTGGGTAGAAAAGTTTTCAGCAATGGAAAAGAAGAGCTGAATTTTACCTTACAACCGCGTCAGTCTGTAACATTCAACTACAGGATAATCGTTCATTCCGGCAAGATGCTTACCAGTAACGATATGAATAAACTTGCCAGCGAATTTGCAGAGATTCAACCAAAATGACCAGCGTTACACCTATGTAACGTTTCTTTCCTAAAATTTTATGCTCCTAAAGTAAATACTTAAAATTATATAAATTTTGCTTTTAATTTGATTTGGAGTAAAATGATGAATAAATTGCCGTGATCTTAATGAACTTATTTTGGAGAATAGAATAGCAGCCCTGCTAAAAGTTGAAGATTTACAGCAGATACTGATCAATGCGCCAGATGCCATTATAGTGATTGATCAGGAGAGCCGTATTTTGTTCTGGAACCCCAAAGCAGAAGCTATCTTTGGCTGGCGTGCAGATGAGGTTCTTCTTCAACAACTATCATCTACTATCATTCCTGCACAGTACCGCGAAGCACACGAAAACGGAATGAAACGTTTTTTGGCAACAGGAGAGGCTCGTGTTTTAAATAAGACCATTGAAATAACAGCCCTGCATAAAGATGGTCGTGAATTTTATGTTGCCCTGACAATTTCTCAAACCTTGCAAGATGCTAAAACTTCTTTTATTGCCTTCATCAGAGATATAACCGAACAAAAGAAAAATCAACAGGAACTGGAGCGTAAGACTCTTGCCCTGGAGCAATCTAATGCCAACTTAGAGGCTTTTGCTTATGCATCATCTCATGATTTGAAAGAACCTGTTCGAAAGATTCTTACTTTTTCTGACCGGCTCAAGGAACACCTTAAAGATAAATTGGAAGAACAGGATATTTACTTTTTCAGTCGTATAGAAAATGCGGCTCAACGCATGCGTGCGTTGATCGATAACCTGCTTACTTACTCCAATGCCAACAGTAATACAACTTCCCTGGAAGCAGTTGATTTAAATGAAGTCGTGACCACTATACTGGAAGACCTGGAACTTCATACCCAGGAAAAAAGGGCTAACATCACTATAGATCTATTGCCTGTTATCAAAGGGCATCAAAGGCAATTGCATCAACTTTTTCATAACCTGATTGGAAATGCGCTTAAGTACAGCAAAGATGGTGTTGCTCCTCAAATTCAAATTAGCTACCAATTAGCATCTGGTAATGATGTGCCTTCTATTGCTAAAAGCGACGCTCAGCTATATCATTTAATTCAGGTAAAAGATAATGGAATTGGTTTCAACCCAGAGGATGCTGAACGGATATTTAAGATTTTTACGCGCCTTCATGGCAATGTTGGATATAGTGGAACAGGAGTGGGTTTATCCATTGCCAGAAAGGTGGTAGAGAATCATAAAGGTCGCTTATGGGCTGAAGGCAAGGATCAGGAGGGGGCAACATTTAATGTGCTGCTGCCACGCAAAACCTTTTAAAATACCTGATTCTGCACAATAAAAATTGCACATATTTACTTCAAATTCTTACAAAGTCCCATGAACTTTTTCACCCGTTTAGTCTTAGTGCTGATCTTACTTTCAGCAAACGCCATCCATTCCCTTGCCCAGGAAAAACGCAGTTACAAGATCTTCCAATTTCCTGCCAATATGATCCCCACTATAGATGGCAAGAGCGATGATTGGAAGGTAATGCCGGACGATTATACAATAGGCATGGATCAATTGTGGGACGACAGCCGCAAGCATGTAACCGCCGACCCAAAGAACCTGGATGTAAAGGTGATGGTGGGTTGGGTAAAAGGAATGAACCGGTTATATTTTTTGTATGAAGCCTACGATAACTACTGGGACTTTTCATTACCCGACTTGCACAACGACATTTTTGAGATCGTAGTAGATGGCGACCAGTCAGGAGGTCCATTGATCGATCGATTCCATCCCAATAAAGACCTTACCATCATGGACGCCTATTTCTCTTTTCACGGCGTGCACGCACAGAACTACCATATTTTCACACCCGCCGAAGGCAAAGACTGGGCGCTAGCCTGGGGCAGCCAGCCCTGGATCAAAGACCTGCCTTATGCCAATGCGGCTTACAACTACAACTTCAAACAAGGTCAATCCGGAAAGTTAACTTTAGAGTTTTGGATCACACCCTTCGACTATGCAGGTCCCGAAGGTCCTGCACGTGCCGTGGAATCCATACTCACAGAAAACAAAAATATCGGCTTGTGTTGGGCCATTATTGATTACGACGATGTGAAAGCAAAAGGTAATAACGGCTTCTGGAACTTGTCCAAAGAACACACCATGTATGGCAACGCATCCTACTTGTTGCCCTTTAAACTTATGCCCCTGGAAGACCGCTTTAAAAAGCCCATAGAAGCGCAATGGTCATTTAAAGTTGTTGATATGCAAAGGCGGTTGGTAGCATTCAAAGATGAATCAATAGGCAAGATCACTTCCTGGAAATGGGACTTCGGTGACGGCACCACCTCTACCGAACAACACCCGACGCATGTCTATGAAAAGCCCGACCATTATATCGTTACACTTTGGGTCGAAGGCCCCGCCGGCAAATCCCGCCGAGCCAAAGTTTGGGATGTAGCAGTGAAGTAGATTATTTTCAAACCAACACTCACACTTCTGAAGATTAACTTTCAATAGCCTTTTGTAACGGGGACCATCGTTAGTGAAATTGTTCTTTATTGTAAGTCCAATACTCCGAAAGTCTCTGAATAAGGAATGTTTAAATCAATAAATTGAAACTTAGGCTTATCAACTTGCTTAAGGAGATTCTCCGGTTCTTCTAGCATGGTCAAGGTTAAAAGGAAGAATTTGTAAGTTTTTTAGGGGTAACTCGTGAACATTTCCACCTACGCAATATTCTGCGATAGATATTGTAGAAATAATCATGTCTATTTTTTGCTGAATGAAATACCTGAAATAGCCATCTGCGTTTCTGAATAGAGGATCTGCATCATTCAAAAAGCGTAGAAAGAAACTTGTATCTAAAAGAACAGCTTTATGCGCCATAACCTCCTCTTATTTCTCTAAGCCATTTATCTGCATCGATATTACCAAGCCACGATTTCTTTGCTTTGTCTCTTAATGATTGTAAATATTTCTCATCATAAGATTGCTCATAGTCTATGAGATCTTTGAATTCCAATGAGGATTTGTCAATTTCGCCTGTCTCGGAATGCTGCTTTCCTATTGCTCTAATACCAAAAGATTTATAAAGCAGGTTTTCTTCATATTGCTCTAAAAAAGAAATAGGAGTTTTGATTCTAACTGTTCCCAGTTCCTCTGTATAGATATGAATATTAGCTTTTTCTTTTCCACCTGCATTTATGACTTTGCCGTATAAATAGAATTCAGCGTCAGCCCAAACATTTTCAGTTCTATAAAAGTTGGTGGTTTTATCAATTTTAATTTCATTAGAGTTTTCTACTGATGTAGAAATTGTGAAGGTATAGTCCTTTTTAGCGGCAATTCCTTGAATGTTTTCAATAGCTTTTGCAGTAGGTAAATCAAGAAAGTCTATATTTTGAGTTAGTTCTACCTGCCCGATAATTGCATTGAAACCAATAATATATTGAATCGAAGTCTTAAAAATATGCCGGACAGACCCCTGTTCAATTTTGTAGCTAATTGTAGGTCGTTCTCTTTTTTCATTTGGGAAAAGAAGATTTTCTGCATTTTCCAGAATAGAAATTATTTCACGGATATCATAATTATCCGGAGAAAGCTCAAGATTGCCTTTTGAGCCAGATATTTTAATTTCTATAAATCCTGTCTTTTCCACCAGTCAAATTTAGTGAAAAGAGCTTTATTTCATAAACCGGCAGGATTGTTATGTATAATTGAAAGTATCCTTCCTTTCCAAATAAATAAAGTGCTAATCTTTTTATTTCCAATCCTAATCCGAATTACTCACAAACGCAATCTTCTTAATATCTGGCGACCAGGACGGTGTATTAATAGATCCCTGCCCTCCATTTACAGGTATCAGCCTTAAATAAACATGCCTGTAAAATGGATGATCACTTGGAGCAACATTGCTCAGGAATGTAAGGAAAGCGATCCATTTACCATCAGGTGAAATATGTGGAAACCAATTGTTGTACTCATCAAATGTAAGCGGCTCTTGATCGCTGCCATCAGGCTTCATACGCCATAGCTGGATCCTTCCGGTGCGCACCGAATTAAAATAAATATACAGGTCTATAGGTGTGATCTGTTTCGGCTTACCGCCCTCAATAGGAACTGTATAAATAAGCGACCCATATTCCGGTTTCTATCTTACGGTGAGGATCAATGCCCTTTCCCACTAAAGAACCGTGAGCCTGCAAATTGAAATCACCTCCCAGCTTTTTCCATACAAAATGGAACTCATCATTACTGCCCCAGATATAGCACCCGAACCGGAAACCGTATACTGCTGTAGTTCTTCATCATAAGCAACAGAGCCGGGGTGAAGAACCGAACCCACGTCATTATTGACATCAAATTGCTTAACGGGGTATTGTGCAAAAGAAGAAGTTGTAGACATCAAAAGCAAAATGAAAAGAATCGCATGAAAAAAAGAGATCCTGTTGTTCATAATGTATGATTTTAGGATGTAGGATCAATATGGTAAATGCATCAGTAAAATAAGAAATAAAGTTGTTGATCGGCACACTTTAGCAAAAGCTTATCATCGGATTTTTGCCTGTCATTTATTTATGCTTAAATTTTATAGTCTCAAATCTGGAATATGCCACTAACACATATTTTGGTGATCTATTTTATCCAACTCTTACTTCTTTTACTTCCCTCATTTGGTGCAGCAAAGATGTTTAAGAAAGCCGGTATAGCACAATGGAAGGCCTTTGTTCCTTTTTACAATACATGGGTAATGCAGCACCTGGCTCACAGACCTAAGCACTGGGCGTTCTGGCAAGCCATTCCTGTTGTAGGCTGGTTCATTACTCCAGGTATCTATATAGAATTTGTAAAGTTGTTCAGTCGCTTTTCCTTGGGAGATCATATCCTCACTGCTTTATTCGCTCCTTTTTACTTTTCTTACCTGGGATATGCACCCAATGTCAAATACCATGGTCATAAGTACATCGATCTGCACAAAAAATCAGGCTGGAGAGAATGGTTGGATGCAGCCGTTTTTGCTGTCATTGCTGCCGTATTGATACGCACCTTTATTTTTGAGGCCTATGCTATTCCATCTGGATCTATGGAAAAGACCCTGCTGGTAAATGATTACCTATTCGTCAGTAAGCTTAGCTATGGACCACGTATCCCAAACACTCCGCTTTCTACACCATTTGTGCATAATTACTTGCCTGGCAGTAATTATAAATCTTATACGGAATTAATAAAACTTCCATATATCCGTTGGTTTGCTTCGCCGGTAAAAAGGGGAGATGTTGTAGTGTTTAACCTACCGGCTGGTGATACAGTGATCAATGCCGAAGGCTTTCAGTCTGAAAGGCTTTATTATGACATAAAACGGGAAGCTGATCATGGTGATCCTGATGCCCAATACATTTTGTCCCACCCGGACAAATATCCTTTAGCCATTCATCCCACAGATAAATCTGATAATTATGTCAAACGTTGTACAGGTATAGCAGGCGATACTTTACAGATCCGTGCAGGCGTGTTGTACATAAACGGCAAGAGGCAAGAAGCACCACCCGGATTGCAAATGCGTTATTTGGTGCGCACCAGCGGGCAGTTTTTAGATGAAGATATCATGAAGAGTGAATACAGTGTAGATATGACCGATCTCAACCAGGTGGCGGTTGTTGGTCAAAATTCCTACGAAATGTTGCTTACGGCCAAGGCTGCACAAAAAATGAAAGACAATGGCTTGGCTAAAGAAATCAGCCTTTTGTTAGAGAACCCACAAGATTACAGCAAGGTTAACACGTCTTCTATGCTTTTTCCTTTTGACACACTGCATCATTGGACACTGGATGATTTTGGCCCTGTTTGGATACCAAAGAAAGGAGCAACGCTTCAACTGTCTAAGGATAACTATTCAATTTATAAACGAGCCATCCGTTTATATGAACACAATGATTTTGAGATGCGCAATGGCAAATTCTATTTAAATGGTAAAGAAGTCTCTTCCTATACCTTTAAGATGGACTATTACTGGATGATGGGTGATAACCGGCATAGCTCCCAGGATTCCCGGTTTTGGGGATTTGTTCCGGAAGACCGGATCGTAGGAAAACCTGTATTGATTTGGTTTAGCTGGGATCATGGCCCCCGATGGAATAGGCTGTTGAAAATAATAAAGTAATTAATCTTTCCTATTTTAATTCAACATTCCCATTTACATACTTCAGGTTATATTTAAAAATATCAATACGCCAGCCTTGGTCCGTATAAATCAAGTGCAGGTTGTAGCTGCCTACAAATTCCCTGGTATTGCCATTTTTAGCCGATTTTTTATAATGCGTTGCTGTAGCATAAGCAAACACATCTGCTGTTAACTCATTGATAGTGACCATATAATTTCCGGCAAGGTGATTAATGGCGTCCAAACCCTCAAATCCTTTTTGCCAGGTTTCACAAACTTCCTTGGCTGGCATAGTCTTTATCTCACTTCCTAAGGATGACATGTCAAATAGGATACGTTCTGTAAATACCTCTTTTTGAAGTTTGTCCCACTCCTGGTAATCAGTATAAACAAATAACTTGTTAACCACTTCTATAACTTGTTCCCTGAGAGAAAAATGTTCCATTGCTTTATTGGTTTCGCTTAAAAATAAAAATACGCATGTTTAGTAATTTGTAAATTTAACCGGGAAATAACTTGCTGCACGCCCCATAGATTGGACTTAGGGAAGAGAATACATTAATTTTCTAACGAAAACGGTTTCGTAAATATAAGAGACATCCTTGTCCGAAATATCATAAAAAGGGACAAATTAGCCATATGAATTGCTTTAAATTTTGATTGCCATGAATACCAACGAGATGTACAACGCAACCCCCCTGAAAAGTCTTGATGAATGGGAAGAGGATCT